>CALMWA010000100.1 GCA_937873125.1 uncultured Actinomycetes bacterium
TGCGGCATACAGGTTCCATCCGGCCGTCTCGAAACCGAAGCGGACGGACGGCGCGAGGTTCATGCTGTCCAATTCGCGTGCGAGCGTGCCATCCGCGCCTATCGAATCATCGTCCATCTCCCGGCCCGACATCGAAGCCGCAAGCTCGCTCAACTCGCGGATGGCATCTTCCAGGCTCTCGCGGCTGAAGCCGGGTAGCGGAGCGGCCTCACCCCATCCGGTCGCGCCGTTCGCCCCTTCGAGGCGCAACAGCAAGCCTTCCCGACGGTCGAAAGTCTTGCCCTTGAGCGTTAGAGGGTTGGTCAGCGGCAGGTTGTAGCCGTAGAGATCGCTGCCGGTGATCTTCACGGTCTCCGGTCTACGGTCGGTGGGGAAACTGCGAGAAGTCCGGTTTGCGCTTCTCCTTGTAGGCGTCGCGGCCCTCCTGGGCCTCTTCGCTCCCGTAGAACAGGAGGTTCGCGTCGTGGGCGAGCTGCTGTATTCCGGCGAACCCGTCCTCGTGAGCGTGGAAGCTCGCCTTCAACAGCCGCAGCGCGAACGGCGAGCGCTGCAGCATCTCCCTGCACCAACCGACGGTCTCGGTCTCCAGATCCGCGAGCGGCACGACCTTGTTGACGAGCCCCATCCCCAAAGCCTCTTCTGCCGAGTACATCCGGCAGAGGAACCAGATCTCCTTCGCCTTCTTCGGCCCGACGAGCTGCGTGAGCACCGAAGCCCCGAAGCCACCATCGAAGCTGCCGACCTTCGGACCTACCTGCCCGAACTTAGAGTTGTCTGCGGCGATGGTCAGGTCACAAACAACGTGCAAAACGTGGCCGCCACCAACCGCGTATCCGGCGACCATCGCCACCACGGGCTTCGGGCAACGACGGATCTGGACGTGCAAATCCGTGACGTGGAAACGCCCGACCGACGCTCCACCCGGAGGGCGCCGCGGATCACCGGGGTCTTCCAGGTATCCGGCGTCCCCACGCACCTTCTGGTCCCCACCGGAGCAGAAAGCGTCCGGCCCCTCTCCCGTCAGGATAATGACGCCCGTCTCGTGATCCTCGCGCGCGTCTTCGAGCGCGCGCGACATCTCCACGACCGTCAGCGGGCGGAAGGCGTTGCGCACCTCGGGGCGGTTGATGGTGATCTTCGCGATCCCTTCCGCCTTCTCGTACTTGATGTCCTCGAATTCACCGGCTGGTTCCCAGGTTATGTTAGTCATGGGATGGATTATAGAGACCGGAGACGAAATCGTTTAATAGCCGCCGATACTCTGGCAGAGCCTCGACATGCACGTTGTGTCCGGCTCCAGGTATCACAACAACTCGCATGCCCGCGCAAAGGTCCGCCATCCGGCGCGAGATCTCGACGAATTTCTCGTCCAACTCTCCCGCGACGGCGAGCGCCGGAACGCTGAGTCCGGATAGCTCTTCCCACAGTGACGGCTGGCTGCCGCTACCCATCCCGCGCAGCGATCGTGCCAGCTCTGCCGGATCGTTTTTCAGTCGAGCTGAGACCGTGCGCTCCAGCCGTTCCTCATCACGAGCCAGTGACGCGAAGAGCGTCTGACGGTACCAGTCGCCCACGAAATCCTCGAAATCACCGGACTCCAGCCGCGAAGCCCTCTCCTCATCGTCGGCGTGCCTCGCCCGTCGTTCCACTGCGTCCTGTAACCCCGGCAAGGCCGACTCCAGAAAAAGCCCGGCGCACCACTCCGGGTGGCACAGGGCTAAGTAAAGTGCCAGCCGCCCACCCATCGAGTAGCCGACGAGTGTCGCACGCTCGATTCCAAGCTCGTCCAGCACACCTAGCACCGCCCGCGCCGCGCCCTTG
>CALMWA010000101.1 GCA_937873125.1 uncultured Actinomycetes bacterium
CCCACCACGTTGCCGTGGGTATCCCTAGCTTCGACGTTCTCCACGCTCGATCGGACTACGAGCTCGGTAGGCGCCGGTGCCCCTTCGGCCGGACGAACGTCCACTTCCGCGATCCTAGGCACAGACGGAGGGCCGGGAATTGTGGCGACGAAGTATCTGAACTCACCGCCTAACTCTGCGGCGGCCTCCTCCTTCGCGGCGGCCGCCTTGGCCGGCACATTCACCACTCGGCCGTTCTTCAAGGTGATCTCCACGCGCTGGACGTCCGGGGTGGCCGGGCCGTAGACGAACCACGGGCCGTCGGGGCCGCCCTCAATGGCGGGACCCATGGAGCGGTCCCCCGAGTTTACGGGGCCGTTGTTCTCGCCGCGCAAGCCGAATCCGCAGCTGCCGCTCTCGAGTTCCGGGACGTCCGACCGCGTGAAGTTCACGCATATCCCCTCGTTGCTTTGGTAAGCTGTGAGGCGATACTCGATGCCCTCGGGCGTCGTGCCCGAGGCAACGAGAACTTCGGGTCCTTGCGGCTTCGGCTCTACCGCCACCATCTCGGGGTCGTCCATCTTGTCCGGTAGAATGCCTGTCGCATCGGAGACAAGCGGGACGCCAAACGCTGTGAGGGCTGCGACGAACGTCAGGCTTGCCCACACTATGATCCTGCTCTTACGCATCGGGCTTTCGCTCATGCCCTACCTCCTAGCAAGGGTCGTGGTGTAGATGGAAATGGGCAGACATCTTGGCGTGACCGTCGGCACCCCCCGGTTGAGCCTCGTTTATGGTGTAAAGACCGCGGTCGTTTACGCGATCCGGGTACCAGTTGAAATGATTATGTTGGGAGACCACTTCTTTGGAGTTCTTAAAGGTGTAATTTCCCGTACTGCAACTCCGGTGCCATAGCCCAACGTAGCTGTTGTGGTTGTGGTTGTTGCGATTGTCGTTGAAAGGGTGGACGTAGTTGTCATTGTCATGACCGTCGCCTAGCCCGTTCCACCATTCGTTGTGCGTGTCCGTGTTCCTCGCGAGCGCAACGCCCGCGAACAGCGCCACGCACAACACCACGGCGGTGACTATCATCATCAGCCTAGCCGTCAACCTCATCGATCACCCCTCTATTCATTGTCTAGCCCATCCGGGCTAGTGGCGACATGTGCATCATACGCTGGAGGGTTGCGCAATGCAAGAAATATTACAAAATCATAACATCCGTGCAATCTGGTGGATGTTGCCAAACTGTGTGAACTTACTATGGATCAAAACTCCAGAACAATAACTTTCCGGCCACCGTCACTACAAATAAGGACAACGGATTTAAGTGGCGCGATCTGCAGCTCTTTGCGAAAGTTTGTGTTCTTGTAGTCGAGCGAGTAGTCGAAGCCGGTCAAGTCTTCTCTATGCGCGGCGCGCGAGCGAGGCGAACTTGGTGTACTGCTCCAGCCAGGCAAGCTGAACCTTACCGGTCGGACCGTTACGGTGCTTCCCGACGATGACCTCAGCGATGCCCTTGTCGTCGGAATCGGGGTTGTAGTACTCGTCGCGGTACAGGAACATCACCATGTCCGCGTCTTGCTCAATTGCGCCGGAATTGTGCGTTATCAGTCCATCGACGTAGAAGTTGTGCAGGTCGCCTACGGTGAGATCGTAGGTTTTTTCCGTGCCGCACCGCGTAATTTCGACAACTTCGTCCCAAGTCAGATCGCTGTGGGCGATCTTCCCGAGCCACCCGAGATCCAGACGCTCGGCCACCATAGCCGCGGTCGCGCGTGACATCTTCTTTCCTTGCTCGCGCCAGCCGACGTCGGTGTGAGACAGCCCTTCGAGCGCTCGTAGCTCCGAGATCCGAGCGTTTACGGATAGCGGCAAGCGGTCGAGGCTACCTGCGTCGTTCCGCTTCTCGCTCACGAAAGACGACACCGCCCTCTCGTGCTTGGCTCCGAGAAAGCCCACGCCATCCAGGAACGCACCCACCTCGGAGCGATCCCCCAGATACACGACGTAACTTCGACCGTTCCTGGTCCTGTAACCCGAAACCGTGTGGTCGAACGTGTGGATTGATGAGCGAATACCGAGCCGGATCAGTAATTCCTGCGCGTCGTGGGCCAGCCGCTTGCTGATGGTTGCGAGTCGCACGCACGACCGTGAATTCCTGTTAGAGCAGGAACCATCTGCGTGGAACAGACCGCGTAGTACCGCCGCGATAGCTTCGTTACTCCAACCGAAGACGCACTCTGGTATGTGCTTGTCCCTACCGGTGTGTCCCCACGCCCCGATGTCACGTAGCCAGGTGGTAAGCGGGTTCTTGCCGGCGCCGCACAACCTGCCCGTTGTGAATATCACTTTCAGCGCCGTGGCGCCCTGCCTTTCGGGCTTGACGAGAGGCTTAAGGCCGAAACACTTGCGACCGAGCAACACCGCAGCGTCGGCCTCATCCTGCGTCGCTACGGTGAGCGCGGGGCTGCCACCGAGCCATCCGTCGCCCAACAGCCATCCCAGAAGTAGCCCCCGATCGGGTTCCATCGAGATTGCTTTCTCCGGCTCTGGCAACCGGCGGGGGGCCGCGATGCAATCGCCGGATTGCAGATCCTCTACCCTGGTCCAGCCGGTATCGAGCATGACCCTGTGACCTCCGCTTGCCCGCAATACTCGCCCTCGGCGGGTACGAACTTCGTAAATGGTCTTTTCGCCTGTCTCCCAGACATCCGTCACGGGCCGCTTGTGCAGCTTCAGATCGTGTCCTACACTCCACACGTTCGGCTTGGACTCACATCTTGCGATTTCCTCCACCCGCAGTCGCAGCCCGGTGTCCGCGTCGGTGATGAGCGCGCTACCAGGCAAACAGTCCCGTAAGTCCGAGAGCAGCGGACGCTTGTCGTGGCGCTGCTCGACGGCGCGGGAGAGCTGGGCTATTGCCAGGACCGGCACGTCGAGGTCGCGGGCGAGGACTTTGAGGCCGCGGGATATCTCCGCTATCTCCTGCTGGCGGTTCTCGCGGTTGTTGCCGATCATTAGCTGCAGGTAGTCCACCACCACGAGCGAGAGCGGCGGCCCGCCCTGCGCGAGCAGACGGCTGGCGAGCCTGCGGACTTTCGCCCGCATCTCCATGAGCGAGGCTCCGGCGGTGTCGTCGATCCAGATGGGCGCGCCGCTGACCTCCCCGACACCCCGTACCAATTTCGGCCAATCTTCGGCCTTGACGTTGCCGCTGCGGAGATCCTGCGTCGGGATGCGCGTGGTCTGTGAAATGAGCCGCTGAACCAGCTGTTCCTTGCTCATCTCCAGCGAGAAGATGGCGACCGGCATCTTTTTTACGCCCGCCGCGTGCCAGATCGCGTTGAGTGCCATGGCGGTTTTTCCCATGGCTGGCCTGGCGGCCAGCACGACGAGGTCGCTCTTGTGGAAGCCGGTCGTCAGGCGGTCGAGGTCGTCGAAGCCGGTCTCGACGCCGGTTACGTCGCCCTCTTGCTCGTAGAGCTTCTGGATCATCTCCAGAGCCCCCGGCGCTAGCTCTGATACCGGCGAGAGCTGATGCCCGAGCGAGCGGTTTGAGACGCTGTAGATGAGCTGCTCGGCGGCGTCGAGCGCCTCGTTTACGTCGTCCGGCTCGCGGAAGGCGTCCGCGGCGATGCGGCTCCCAGCGTCTATCACGGCCCGCAGGAGCGACTTGCCGCGGATGATCTCCGCGTAGCGGCCCGCGTTGGCCGCCGTCGGCACGCTCTCGACGATCTGGAAGACATAGGCCCGCCCGCCGATGCGATCGTACTCGCCCATACCCCGCAGTTCGTTCGTGAGCGTGAGTTGATCTATAGGGTCGCCACCGGCGTAGAGTTTCATCATCGCCCGGTACAAAATTCGATGGGTCTCGGAATAGAAGTCCTCGGCCTGCAACCTCTCGGCCACCGCCGA
>CALMWA010000102.1 GCA_937873125.1 uncultured Actinomycetes bacterium
GCCGGGGAGTGGTCTTGGCGATGGCGGGGTTGATGCTGTCGTTGTTTCTGGTGGCGTTGGACCAGACGGTGGTCGGGACGGCGTTGCCGAAGATCATCGCGGACCTCGAAGGCTTCGAGCGGTATGCGTGGGTGACGACGGCGTACCTGCTGGCTTCGACCGCCATGATCCCGGTGATCGGCAAGCTCGGGGATATCTACGGGCGCAAGTGGTTCATTGTGGGCGGTGTGGTGGTCTTCCTCGTCGGGAGCGCGCTGTGCGGCGCGGCGTGGGGGATGACCGAGCTGATCATCTTCCGCGGCATCCAGGGTCTCGGGGCCGGCATGATCTTCGCGAACATCTTCACCAGCATCGCCGACATCTTCCCGGACCCGGCCCGGCGGGCGAAGTACCAGGGGATCTTCTTCGGAGTGTTCGCGCTATCGAGTGTCATCGGGCCGACGCTTGGCGGTTGGATCACGGACAACCTCGATTGGCGGTGGGTCTTCTATATCAATATCCCGCTCGGTATCTTCTCCCTTATAGTTCTGCCGTTCGTCCTCCCCCAGAGCGCGACGCGGCGCGAGGCGAAGATAGACTACCTCGGCGCCGTCACCATCACCGCCTCCGTCGTCGCCCTGCTCCTGGCCCTCTCATGGGTCGGCGAGGGCTACGACTGGGGGGCGACCCGCGTCGTGTACGGATTCATCGTCTCGGCGGTGTTGCTGGCGGTGTTCATCCCCATCGAGCTGCGGGCGCCGGAGCCGATCATTCCGCTCTCGCTGTTCAAGAGCCGAGTCTTCTCCATGGGTTCGGCGCTGATGTTCCTGGTCGGGATCGGGATGTTCGGGATCATCCTGTACACGCCGCTCTTCGTGCAGGGTGTGCTGGGCAAGAGCGCTACCGGCTCCGGCACGGTCCTCACGCCGCTGGTTTTCTCCATGACGTTCGTGAGCATCGTGGGCGGCCAGATCATAGCCCGCGTAAGGCGCGTCAAGCCGTTTACCCTCTTCGGCACTATCGTGATGGCCTGCGGCGTCTACCTCCTGACGACGCTGGACGTGGACTCCACCCTGGGCACCGTCGCCATCTACCTGATGGTAACGGGCTTCGGCCTCGGCCTCATAATGCCGACCGTAACACTCGCCATCCAATCCACGGTGGACAGGAGCCTGCTCGGCGTCGCCACCTCCGCGACCCAGTTCATCCGGTCCCTCGGTTCGACGGTCGGTACCGCCGTTATAGGTTCGCTGGTAACAAAGGGCTACGCCGACAGCCTGAAAGCGGACGCTCCGCCGCAGGCTCCTGATCGCCTCGTCTCCGCGCTCGAAAATCCGCAGGCGCTGGTGAGCGACGAGGCCCGCGCCGCGCTTTCCCGCGCCGCCTCGGCGTTCCCCGGCGGGGAGCAGATCGTGGACGGCGTAATACGAGTGGCCCGTGAGTCGCTCTCCGGTTCCATCCATGACGGCTTCGTGTTCACTTTCGGCGCAACCTGCGTCGCCGTCGTCGCAGCCGTGTTGATGAAGGGCGTCCGTTTGGAGGAGAAGCCCGCTGCCGCTGAGCTAGCGACGGACCCGCATGATGGCGCGGTGCTCACGGCGAGGCTCGCGGAGGCTCTGCGGAAAGATCCCGTCCACAGTTCCGGGGACGAGGCTTTCGTCGCGCTAGTCTCGAACGTCAACGGAGCAGACACTCCGCAGGAGCGGGAACGCGCCTCGGCGGCATTGTCCGGTCTCGCGCAGCGCATCGAGTCCGGCAACGGCGACTATCCGGCTCTGGTGCACGCCGCTGCCGAGTTGGCAAACGGCCAGGAAGGCGACGAGCGTGAGCGGGCCGTCCACGTCTCGAAGACTGTCATCCGACCGCTCGCCGAGGATCTCGTAGCGGTTAATCGCACCGAGGCGTAGCCGGTAGCACTAAACGGTCTATTTGGTAAACTCCCTTCCGCCGCACCAGGAGAGGTGTCCGAGTTGGCCGAAGGAGCGCGACTGGAAATCGCGTAGGCGGTGTTAAGCCGTCTCGTGGGTTCGAATCCCACCCTCTCCGCTTCTTAGTAGAACGATTTTTGCAATGACTGCAAAAGGTTACTGGTATCTGCAGTCAGAGTGGAAGTCGCAGATATCTTCAAGGCTGAGCACTACGCCAAGATAAGAACCAAATGGAACTGCACGAGAACGGCTGAGACTACCTGATCGTATGGAAGTGCTAAGAGAGGAGACGCGAAGATTCTGAAAGCATGGCAACAAGGATAGCCAGTTCTTGCGTTAGCAGTCACGACCGCTTCGTTCAGCGCATCATCTGACCACGCATACGGTACAACGTCCCTTACTTTCTATACCTGTCTTGTAATCTTCGACATCTCTAATTGCCTGTTCTGGGTCATACACAAAGAACAAGATATGGCACTTTTCAGGATACTTGGTCAAGTCCGCAGCTATCCCTTCGGTTGCTACGCTGGGAGAAGTTTTCCCCCGAATATACTTGGACTCAACGAGCAGGTCTGTACCGTTTAGGGAATGGTCTGCGACAACCCGGGCTGATGAGAACTTAGCCGCCGGATGCTCTCTATCGAACCTATCGCGTTCGGTGTTCAAGACACCGCTTACCTTGTCATTGAGATCATTCTCGTTAGCGGGCCGCTGGCGTTGAAACATCAGCGGAATAGACCTGGACAGACGCTCGCATATGGCTGACGCTAGCCGTAAGACCGGCTCTTTGAGGTATTCTCGCTCGTTGATGAGTTGCAGAAGCGAGCCTTCAGGAACATCGTGTGTCAGATCATCATGAACGACTTGTATCCTCTTCAGTGCCCCCATCACCTGATGCCCATGTCGGCTGCACAGGTTCCACACACGCTCCACAGCTTCATTCTCTAGCATACCGGGCAGATATTCCGTAAGGTCGATCAGGTCTTCGAGTTTCTTCTGGTAGAAATGATCCTCATTCCAAGTAGCAAAGTCGCGCGCTTGCCGCACGTAATCCATTAAAGTTGTCCGGTCCTCGCCTTTGGGGCGCTCCTGGATGAAATTGAAGGCGTAGATGCCACCCTCATCCGTGTCATGCAGCCCGGCGCCGTAAGCGCCGAGCCTCCTATCCACGCACTGCGAACACCCTCCGCAATGTGTTGCCTGACCGAGGTTGCGGCGGGTGCTGCCGCAAGAGACCAACGTCGTGATGAGGTTTTTCTGTCCAAATTGATCGAGCACGTCGAAAACGTCGGTTTTAGTCTTCCAAAAGTACGGCGTAGAGATCTCTACTTCTGCCCCCTCGACCTCGGAAAAGAACTCCCTAAGCAAAGCGATGGTTTTCGGATGCGTTGTGCGGCTAGTCCTGGAGTTAACCATATCCTGTCGCTTGGGAAAGTTGATAGAGGTGATGCCATTCTCGTAAATGGAAAACCTCTTGTTCTGCGATAGCACAGCAGAGAGAGCGTAGGCTATCGAGGTATACAAGAAAGATCTCGTGCGCTGAGTCTCTTCCCTGGCCGGGACACCAGAGAGATGGCAGTCAAACTTGTAGTGTGCGAGCCGTTTCGGGTAGCGGCTTTTCAAAGCAGCAATGCGGCGCTGACTCCGGGCGCCGAACGTCGCTGGCCTGCGCGCTGCCCCCATCGCGGCGGAAGAGGATATGGAACCGGTCGGGCCTCGGGGCGGCACGAAGCGGAGGGGAGCGGAGAAGCGGCCGATGGACGTCTCTGAAAATTATCGCAACGTCTTCGACGGCCGGATCGGCTTCGGCAGCAGGCCTGCGCTTGTGGTGGTCGGTTTCGTCAAGGGCTACGTGACCCCCGGCTCGCCCTTGTTTGCCGAGGGCGTGGTGCGCGCGGTGGCCGAGACCCCGCCGCTGATCGCCGCGGCGCGGGCGGCGCGGATCCCGGTGATCTTCACCGAGGTCAAATATACCGCGCCGCATTTCCTC
>CALMWA010000103.1 GCA_937873125.1 uncultured Actinomycetes bacterium
GTGCGGGTCATGTCCGTGTCTTACATCCTATGAGACGCCACTGTGAGTGGTGGACTTCCTCGCAAAGCTCTCTAAAACTCCAGCACCTCGTAGACGGAGACCTCGCGGAAGCCGAGGTCTTCGTAGAACTTCCGGCCGCGGATGTTGGCGGCGGCGACCTGGAGCGAGACACCGTGGGCGCCGCGCTCCTCGGCCCACGAACGGACGCCGTCTATGAGGGCGCGTCCGACACCGAGGCTGCGGTAGCCCTCCTCGACGAAGACGTCGTCCACGGAGGCCCAGGTCTTCGAGTGGAAGGTGGGGGAGCCCTCACGCAACTCGCCTGAGATAAAGCCGATCACGCGCTCGCCCGGGTTGGAGACCGCCACGAGGAGGAATGAGTGGCTGCTGCTCGCCAGATCCGCTAGAAAGCGGCGCATGGTGCGTTCGGCTTCGGGGGCGGTGTTGTAGACGGGATCGTAGGCGGCGTGCTCGCGGGCGCTCTGTACCCAGAGCCGGGCCGCGGCGGGAGCGTCCTCGCGGCGACCGCGTCGGATGGAGAACTCTCTCTCGACCATGCCCGAATCCTAGCCCATATGGCGGGGCATGTCGCAAGGGCGCTGCGGTATGATCCCCTCGTCGGACGGAGAGGAGCACGAGACGCAGGGCGAAGCCACGAAAACGGTCATAGGTAAGAGGGGGCGCCTCTGGGAAGTGGACGCCGCGCGCGGCGTAGCCATCCTCATGATGATCCTCTACCACCTGACCTACGACCTGGACACTTTCGGGGGCTACGGCATCGAGTCAACGAGCGGGTTCTGGGCGCTCTTCGCCGACACCACGGCGAGCCTATTCTTGTTCTTGGTAGGGGTCTCGCTCGCCATCAGCCACACGCGGGCGGGCGCCGGCGCGAACAGAACGAACGGAAACCTCATTACTAAATATTTGTTGCGGGGGCTCGGGATCTTCGGTTACGGGATGATCCTGACGCTCGTGACGTGGTTGGCCGGGGTGGGAGTCATCGCGTTCGGGATACTGCACCTGATCGGGGTCTCAATAATCCTCGCGTACCCGCTATTGAGGTTCCGCCTGCCGAACCTTGTGCTGGGTCTCGCCGTGATCCTCGTCGGAGAATACATGCGGCTGCAAGGGATCTCGTCCGAAAGCCCGTGGCTGCTGCCCCTGGGCGTCGTGCCGGAGAACCTGTTCATGCCGGACTACCGACCCCTTCTGCCCTGGTTCGGCGTGGTGTTGCTCGGTCTCTTCTTCGGGAATTTGCTCTACGGCCGGGGATACGGAGTGAGAGACGCGGGAGGAAATGGGCCGGCATTTGTCCGTCCTCTAGAATTCCTCGGGCGGCACTCGTTACTGATCTACCTAGTCCACCAGCCGATACTGGTGGCCTTACTGGTACTCTTCGGGATCGTGGACTTCGGCGGCCTCTGAGCCGCGCCGCTCGCGCCTCCGCAAGTCTGGGTTTCATTTTTTCGCTGGACAGGGTAGAGTATCGTTCGTTGGGTGTTTCTGGACGTATGCAGGGAGGTTTGCGTAGAACAGAGCCTTGTAGTTTAGATAGGTTTGGTGAACCGGGTGGCGAGTATCGGTTTGCGAGATCGGTGGAGAGACAAAACCAAAGCGCCAGGACTCTTTTTACGAGGAGTTGACGAGGCAGACGTTCATCGAAGCATTCGGCGGGTGCGTCTCGGCAATCGGGCGGTCGATAGGACGGTGACAAAATCCGGTGGCGACACCGGGGACAAAACACCGGCCAGGCCCGTGTAAATCTCAGTGTCTTTCTCTGCCTTTCTCGACCGCGTCCCCGGACGATTAGAGGGAGGTTGCTTTATGTGCGGGATCGTTGGTTACGTTGGTAGGGAGCGGTGCGTCGAGGTCTTGATGGAGGGCCTGCGGCACCTGGAATATCGTGGATATGACTCGGCGGGGCTGGCCCTGGCCGTCCCCGGCGCGGACGAGGTAGAGCAGGTCAAGCGTGTTGGGCCGCTGAAGGAGTTGGCCGAGGCCGTCTCGCGGCACAATGGACATTTCGCCCAGGTTAGGACCGGGGTTGGACACACCCGCTGGGCGACCCACGGGCGTCCCACCGAGGCGAACGCCCATCCGCACTTCGGAGGATACGCCGGTGACGGCGCAAACGGAACCGTCGCGGTAGTCCACAACGGCATCGTCGAGAACCACGTCGAGCTAAAGGAAGAGTTGCGGGGGCGCGGGCACACGTTCCGGTCGGAGACGGACACCGAGGTGATAGCGCACCTGCTCGCCGAGCGCGTCGAGGCGGGGGAGCCGCTGCGTGAGGCCCTGACGAACACTCTGAGGCGTCTGCAGGGCTCGTTCGCGGTCGCGGCCGTCAGCGTGCGGGAGCCGGAGAAAGTGGTGGCGGCCCGGCATCAGAGCCCGCTGGTGGTGGGGCTCGGTGATGGTGAGAACTTCCTCGCCAGCGCGGTGCAGGCGCTGTTGGGGGAGACGCACCGGTTCCTGTTCGTAGAGAACGGCGAGGTCGTCGAGATCACGGACTCATCAGCCCGCATCTACACGATGGACGGCGAGCCGGTCGAGCGCGAGACCTTTAAGGTTGACTGGGACCCCGAGGCGGTGGAGCTCGGCGGCTACGAGGACTACATGCTCAAGGAGATCCACGAGCAGCCCGCAGCCCTGCAGGCCACACTCTCCGGGCGCCTGGACGCCGACGGGGTCGTGGACCTCTCGGAGGTCGTTCTGGACCTCGCATCGGTCGAGCGGATCGTGGTGGTCGCCTGCGGCACGGCCTACCACGCTGGACTCCTCGGCAAGCACGCGATAGAGAAATACGCTCGCATCCCGGTCGAGGTCGCCGTCGCCAGCGAGTACCGTTACGCCGACCCGATCGGCGACGAGAAGACACTGGTCATAGCCATAAGCCAGAGCGGGGAGACCAGCGACACGCTAGCCGCCGTACAGACGGCGCGGGAGTTCGGCGGACGAGTCCTCGCCGTCACCAACACCCAGGGCTCGCTCATCACCCGCGAGGCGGACGCCGTGCTGCTCACGAAGACCGGGCCGGAGATAGCGGTCGCCTCCACCAAGACCTTCCTCGCCCAGACGACCATTCTCTACCTGGTCGCGCTGGAGTTGGCCCGTTTGCGTGGCGCGCTATCGAAGGGAGAGGCATTGGAGATAGGGCGCGCGTTGCGCCGGGCGCCGGAGAAGGTCGAGGAGACGCTGGATCTGTTGTACGGCCGAGTCGAGGAGGCTGTGGAGTTGTTCGAGGAGGCGCGGTGCGCGCTGTTCCTCGGGCGTGGGGCCTCTCATGCGGCGGCGCTCGAAGGGGCGCTCAAGCTAAAGGAAATCTCCTACATCCCAGCCGAGGGGTATCCGGCCGGTGAGATGAAACACGGCCCGATCGCGCTTGTGGACGAGCGCTGCCCCGTGATCTCCATCCTCGGCGAGGGCTTGCAGCGCGAAAAAACTCTCTCGAACGTCGAGGAGACCGTCGCCCGCGGCGCGAACGTCATAGCCGTAGCCCACAAGGGAGACACAGACGCCGGGCGCATAGCCCGCGTAACGCTCCCCGTGCCAGAAACACCCGAGATACTCGGCGCTCTGGTGGCGAGCGTGCCGCTCCAGCTCCTCGCCTACCACGTGGCGAAAGACCGGGGCCTCAACGTGGACAAGCCCCGCAACCTCGCCAAGAGCGTGACGGTAGAGTAGGTGGCGTCTAGCGCGGTCGTCTTCGATTGTGATGGGCTGCTCTTGGATACCGAGAGTTGCTGGTCCAGGGGCGAGAAGGCACTCTTCGAGGCCTACGGGGTGGAGTTTACTCCCGAACACGATCAGCAACTGCTCGGCGCGGGCGGAGAGGAGGTCGGCCGCCTGCTCGCCCGCGTCTTCGAGCAGCCCGGCAGGGAAGATGCGTTGGTGGAGGAGTTGATCTCTCTCTGCTGGGAAGAGGTGACGACGAAGGCGGAGCCGATGCCGGGCGCGCTGGCTCTCGTAAAGGAGTTGCACGGCAGTGCGCCCATCGGTGTAGCCTCTAACTCGCCTCGGGCGATGGTCGAGGCCGCGTTGCAGCGAGCGGGATTTGACGGAGCGTTTGGGGTGGTGCTCGGCGCCGACGACGTGGCGTGCCCGAAGCCGGACCCGGAGATCTACGTCTCCGCCTGCGAGGGGCTGGGCGCCGCGCCGGAGGAATCAGTCGCCCTGGAAGACTCACAGACCGGTGTGGCGGCGGCACGGGCTGCCGGGATGTACGTGATCGGGGTGTGTCTTCCCACCCGGGCGTCGAGTTAGACGCAGACGAGGTGGTTGAGTCGCTGGCGCATTCATCGGTGCGAGCCGCCATTACCTGGTGAGCCGGTAAGGAGAACCCGAAGTGTCTTTGGATACGAACCTGTTGCTTTTTCTCACGGCTTCGCTGGTTGTCATCGTCGCGCCAGGGCCGGATAACATTCTCGTGCTCACCCGTGGGGTCAGTCTCGGGCGCAGGGCGGCGTTGGTTTCGGCGCTAACACTCGCGTCTCCAACGTTTCCTCCAACCCCAACAATGACCCACGCACCCAGGGTACAATGATCGGTGACTACTTCGCTGCTGCCTCCGGTAACGGTGTCACATATGTCATGTGGGCGGACACCCGCAACAACAACGAAGACATCTACATGGCCCCCGTGCGCTAATGCGGCGAGCCTAAAGGGAGCGAGTAGCTCCGATATTGGCTGTGCCGTGGTGAGGCCGCTCATCAATACCAGCCAGAACCGGACATCCGGAAAGAAACAGCCCTCCAATGATGAGGGCTGTTTCTTTAACTCTCGCGAGTCGCCGAGTGGGCAGCTGGACTACAAGGGCAGGGCTTGAAGGGGACCCAACCAACCTGACATTCACGGATGTTCCCACCGCTCACCCTTTCTACGTATAGATCATGAGGTTGAGCGCGCAAGGCGCAATAGGCGGATATATCTGTGGAGGGGAGAGGGAGCCGTGTGACGAGGAGAACAGGCCGTACTTCCGCCCGTTCAACCCTGTAACCAGAGGACAAGCCTCCAAAATAGTCGCTAATTCCTTCTTCCCGGCTTGTGCCATACCATAACGGGGGCCGTCGGAGGCTCCGAACCTTTGACTCCGGCGACTCCCATCAGCTATAATTGGCCTCTGTAGTGACCTATTCACTGCTTCTGCGTAATGCCAGAATTGTCGCCCCGGTGTGCGTTGCGTCACGCTTGTTGAAAGGCATGTACCTTGCCCTCAGGAAATATGAAAGGCGGAGTAATGAAACAACGCG
>CALMWA010000104.1 GCA_937873125.1 uncultured Actinomycetes bacterium
ATGAGCACCATGCCGGGCCTCAGCGCCTCGCCCGCCGCCGCGCGCATCGACATCGACGAGCACGGCGAGATCGTGGGTCTCTCGTGAACGCGTCTGGCGACGAACCACCATACCCGCAACTGCCGCTGAGCAGGTTCCTGGACCTGACCGCCTCCCGCACTCCGGCCCCCGGCGGAGGGGCCACGCTCGCCGTGGCCGTAGCACTCGCCGCGAGCCTCTGCGGTATGGCCGCCCGCTTCTCCACGGACCAACTCCCCGAAGCCGCCGCGTTGGCCGAGCGCTCCGACTCCCTCAGAGACGAGGCCGCCGCGCTCGCCCAGGCGGACGCGACCGCTTACGAACGCGTCCTGGCGGCGCAGCGCGGTGAGGGAGGGAGCCAGAACGTCCGGGAGGCGCTCTCGGAAGCCGCGGACGTGCCGCTGGCCGTCGCCGAGATCGGGAGCGAGGTGGCCACTATATCGGCCCGCATCGTCGAGGAGGGCAACCCAAACGTGAAGGGAGATGCTATCTCCGCCGTCCTGCTCGCTGATGCGGCGGTCCGCGCCGCCGCCTCGCTCGTCGGGATCAACCTGTCCGCCGCCGAACCCGACGAGCGACTCGAACGCGCCGGCGAACTGGTCCAGACTGCCGCGGCAGCGCGGCGGATAGCGGAGGAAGGCTGACATAGATCCAGACCAACCGAGCGCCGTGGTGCGGCCGGCATAACCGTAGAGGTGAAACAGGTTGCGACATGCGATACATTACAAATGATATTGCAGGATAGGAGGCAGGAGATGCCGGAGAGACGGACCCCGCTGTACGATTTCCACCTTCGCTCCGCCCGGGAGATGATCAAGGGTGGGGGAGACTTCATGTTCCCGACGTCTTACACCTCGCCGGTAGAGGAGCATCTAAACGTCCGCAGGAACGTTGGGATGCAGGACCTCTCGACGATGGGTGAGGTGGACATCAAGGGGCCGGGCGCCGAGAGGCTCATGAGGCGGCTGCTGGTCAACGAGGTAAACGACATGCAGCCGGGCCAGTTGCGCTACTCGACGATGTGCAACGAGGACGGCGGCATCGTGGACGACGTCACCGTCTACAAGTTCGACGACGAGCACTTCATGATCGTCACTAGCTCCGGGCCGCGGCTGAAGAGCTATCGTTGGATCTCAGATCACGCCGAGGGCACGAGCGCCTACGTCACCGACATGACGGCGGCCATCGCCCTGCCCGTAATCCAGGGGCCGCGCTCGCGCAAGTTCCTGAAAACAGTTGTCGAGGACGTGGACCTGGACGCCTTGAAGTTCTTCCGCTTCGCGCCGTGCAGGATCGGGGAGGTGGAGTTGCTCATCTCCCGCTCCGGGTACACCGGCGAGCTTGGCTACGAGCTTTATACGTCCGGGGACCAAGCCTCCGTCCTCTGGGAGCACATCCTCAAGACCGGGGCCGGATTCAACCTCAAGCCCTATGGCGTCCTGGCGATGCAGGGACTGCGGATAGAGAAGAGCCTGCCGCTCTACGGCCCGGACATAAGCGAGGACGACACCCCGTTCCATGTAGGCTTATCACGCTGGATCCACCTCGAAAAGCGTGACTTCGTCGGGCGCGAAGCCCTCCTGCGGGTACAAGAACGGGGCCTGGACCGGCGCTGGGTCGGCCTGACGTTGGAGAGCGAGGTCCCGGCCGCGGCAGGTGCGAAGGTCTACAGCATCGGCGACGTGGCGACCTTCCGGGAGATGATGGATACCGGGGCCGAGACTGGAGAGTACGAAGACTCAGTAATGCCCGGCGAGCGCCAGATCGGGCGCGTCACCTCCAGCGCGATGGGCCACAGCGTTGGCAAGATGCTGGCGATGGCCTACGTGAACACCGCCCACTCCTGGCCGGGGGCGAACCTGATCGTGGAGATCAACGGCCGCCCCATCGCCGCTAAAGTCTCCCCGACGCCCTTCTTCGATCCGGAGAACGCCCGCCTCCGGTCAGAACCGCAAGATGACGACCGGCGCCCGGAACCCGCGTCCCGGCCGCTATCTCCGGCGAGCGTCTCAGGCAACTCCCGGACGAACGGGAAGACTTGATGGCCCACGGCTCGCAATCCCACCGCTACGACGCCATCGTGGTCGGAGCGGGCGCGATGGGTAGCGCGACCGCCTACTACCTGGCCCGCCGGGGCAAGCGCGTGCTCTGCCTGGAGAGGTTCGGCATCCCGCACTCCATGGGCTCCTCGCACGGTCACACCCGCATCATCCGGCTCGCCTACTACGAACATCCCTCCTACGTTATGCTCCTCCGGCGCGCCTACGAGTTGTGGCGTGAAATTCAAGAGACAGCCAGAGAACAACTCCTCCACATCACCAGCTCGATAGATGCCGGCCCCGCGGATAGCTGGGTCTTCAAGGGCTCTTGGGAGTCCTGCAAGCTGCACGATCTGCCGCACGAGGTCGTCACCGGGGCCGAGCTGCGGCGTCGGCATCCCGGCTACCACCTGCCGCCCGAACACCTCGCCCTCATTCAGCCCGAAGGCGGCTTCCTCACCCCCGAGCGCTGCATCGTTTCCTACGTGATGGCCGCACAGGCGCTGGGCGCGGAGTTTCACGCCCGCGAGAAGGTTCTCAAATGGGAGCCGCTCGATGGCGGAGTGCGCGTCCGAACCGAACACGATACCTACGAGGCTGACCGGCTCGTAGTGACCGCCGGAGCCTGGAACAGCGGCCTGGTTGACGTACTCGACGGGCTAGCCGTCCCGGAGCGTCAGGTCCTCGCCTGGCTGCAACCAACCCGTCCCGAGTACTTCCGGTTGGACACGTTCCCCGTCTTCAACCTGCTCGTGGATGAGGGCCGCTTCTACGGTTTCCCGGTGTTCGGCGTGCCGGGCTTCAAGTTCGGCAAGTACCACCATCTCGAAGAGGACGTGGACCCCGACGAGGTGGACCGCGAGGTTCACGACCACGACGAACGGCTGCTTCGGCAGTTCGCCGAGCGCTACTTCCCGGACGGTTGCGGACCGACGATGGACCTGCAGACCTGCATGTTCACCAACACCGAGGACAACCACTTCGTCATCGACGTTCACCCGGACTACGAGCAGGTCTCGTTCGCCTCGCCGTGCTCCGGGCACGGCTTCAAGTTCGCCAGCGTGGTCGGCGA
>CALMWA010000105.1 GCA_937873125.1 uncultured Actinomycetes bacterium
GACTTCATTATCTTCGACCCCGGCGAGGTCGAGGGCGTGGACCTGCCGAAGTTGGCCCGGCGGGTCTGCGACCGGCACTTCGGCGTCGGGGCGGACGGGATACTGGTTCCGGCCCCATCCGAGGTGGCGGACCTGGAGATGGTCTACCTGAACTCCGACGGCTCGGTCTCGGAGATGTGCGGCAATGGCATTCGTTGCCTCGCCCGATATGCGCGGGACTTCGAGATGGTCGAGGGCGACGCCCTCACGATAGCTACGGGAGCGGGCGTCAAGAAGGTCGTGCTGCGTGAGGACGGTTCTTCTCGCGTGAACATGGGTTCCCCAGTGTTCGGCACTGAGGTGGAGGTCGACGGCTACGTTTTTCTGCGAGTCTCGATGGGCAACCCGCACGCGGTCGCCTTCCTAGAGAGCGAGGCAGCGGTGGATACGCTGGAGTTGCGCGACATCGGTCCCGTTGTCGAGAACGACCCCATCTTTCCGGAGAAGACCAACGTGGAGTTTGCGTTTGCGCGGGCGCGTCATGACGTTCGGATGAGGATCTGGGAGCGCGGCGCGGGTGAGACGCTGGCATCGGGTTCCGGCTCGTGCGCGACGGCGGTCGCCGCGCTCCATATGGGAATAGCCGAGAGTCCGGCACGGATACACCTCGACGGCGGCGTGGTCGAGATAGAGTGGGCCGGCGAGGGCGAGGCCGTCTACATGACCGGACCGGCAGAGTACGTCTGCGAGGGAGAGTTGCTACTCTAACCCAGTTTGACGACGTCGTAGCGCACGGCGAAGAGCAGGGCTTGCAGACGCGAGTGGACACCGAGTTTGGTCAAGATATTCATCATGTGGGTGCGTTCGGTATCCACGCTGACGTGCAGCCGCTCGGCGATCTCCTTGTTCGAGAGACCCTCGGCGAGCGCCTGGAGCACCTGAAGCTCACGGGGGGTCAGTCGTTCTATGCCGGATCGCGCCTCACGCGGCTGCTCGCGATTATGACAGGCCAGACGTAGGAGTGTGACGATATCCTCCGAGGAGATCAGGGTCTTACCGGCGGCAAGGGTGCGCGTGGCGCCGATGATCTCGTCCACGTCCGCGGACTTGTGAAGGATTCCGGCGGCGCCCGCCTCGATGGCGCGGGCGTGGTCCGCCTGGTCCAAGCTCGCCGTGAGGATCAGCGCGGAGAAATGCGGATTGACCTCGCGCAGTTCCTCGATCAGCTCGATCCCTTCCCCGTCTGGAAGTGTCAGGTCCAGAACCCCCAGGTTCGCGCTGTCGCCGATCTCTTCGATCACCCGCCGGGCCTCGGCGAGCGTCCCGGCCTGGGCGACCACCTCGAACTCCGTATCCCGGTCGAACATCAGCGCAAGGGTCTGCCGGAAGGATGCGTGATCTTCGACGAGAAAGATTTGGTGCATCTGTGCCTTTCGCTACTCCATCCACGACCCGGCGCTGCCAGCAGGAAATATAGCAGCTTGCGCGCCTAAACTCCCGGCGGAACGATGTCTCCCGCCTCGTCGAGGTTCGGCTCCGTGAGGGTCGAGAGCGCGGCCCGAAAGCACACTCTCGTCCCCACTCCAGGTTTGCCGCTAACGTCCAGATCGCCGCCAAGCGCCAGGGCACGCTCCCGCATCCCGGTCAAGCCCACGCCGGGGACGGTGTCCCGGTCGAAACCTTGCCCGTCATCCTCAATCGTTATACACACTTCGTCGTCCGAGAAGCTGAGCCGGACCTCCACCCGCTGCGCACCGGAGTGGCGCCGGACGTTGGCCAAAGCCTCCTGGACCATACGCGTCATCTCGACGCCGGAGATACCCGAGATCGAATCTGGGAACCCCTCTTCCACCACGAACTCTATCTCCCGCTCCGGGGCCATCTGGCGGTTGAGTTCGACGAGCGCCTCAAGCGAGTGCACCAACGGCTGCTCCCGGACTCCTTCGAGCCGGAGGTCGTAGATCGCGTCGCGCAGGCCCTTGACCGACCGGCGCAACGCCTCTATCTGCCGGTCCCGCTCCTCTTCGGCCACGCCACCCGCTTCTCCGCCAGATCCGGCGGTAGCCGCGACGGCCCGCGAGAGTTGCATGGACTGCAGCACGAAGGTCAGGTCTTGCAGCACCACGTCATGCAGTTCGCGCGAGATGCGCCGCCGCTCGACCTCCCGGATCTCCCGCAGCGCCTTCTCGGCGTTCTTGCGGGCGGTGATGTCTTCGAGCGTACCCTCGAATCCGGCGAACTCCCCGCGCGCATCCCGCACGGCGCGCGCGCTAACGGACGCCCACATTACGCTCCCGTCAGCGCGGTACATCTGGCTCTCGAAACCCAGCACGAAACCGTCCCGCCGCACGAGCCGGTCGAGCTCGGCCCGGTGTTTGGGGTCCACGTATAGCTGCTCGCCGATGCTGGAGACGCTCCGCATCAGCTCCTCGGGTGACTCGTACCCGAACATACGGGCCAGCGCCGGGTTCGCGATAACGAACGCGCCGTCCGCCGTGCTCTGAAAGATCCCTTCGACGGCGTTCTCGAAGATGCCGCGGTATTTCTCTTCGGCCTGCCTCTTGGCCTCCTCGGCCCGCCGGCGCTCCCGGCGCACCTTGGCCTCCCGGAGCTCGCGCTCGATGGCGCTGTTTAGGCGGCGCAGGTTGTCTTTCATCAGGTAGTCCTGCGCGCCGGACTTCATCGCCATCACCGCCGAGTCCTCGCCGATCTGTCCGGAGACTATGATGAACGGCAGGTCCATGTATCCCTCGCTCCGCAAAAGCTCTAGCGCCGCGGACGAGCTGAAGTTCGGCATGGAGTGATCCGAGACGACGAGATCCCACTCTCGCTCTCGCAAAGCGTCTTTCATGGCCTGCTCGGTGTCAACCCGCCGGTGCGTGGGCTCGTAGCCTCCGCGTCGAAGCTCGTGCAACAGGAGCAGGGTATCGTCCTCCGAATCCTCCACCACCAGAACTCTCAGCGGTTCGGCCACCCGGGCTCCTCCGTCTCGTACAAACGTAATGCGGTCCCCCGTCCGCCCCCCCGGATGACGCAGTTCAGCAAAGCCCGGCACCCGGCGCACGTTTTCCCGTTCAAGGACGGCAAAAGATCTCCCTCGCTACCATAGTGTCCGTCAATTGTATTCTTGTACCGGGCCAGTGGCAAACACTCGCGTACCCCGTTTCGCAACCCAAACAAGAAAGTATCTAAAGAAATTTTTCGCAAATCGCAAAAAATCACTCATTTGGGGGATACCAAGCTACTCGTTCAGGGTGCATAATCCAAACCATTAAGTGGGCCGGCGTCCAATTTCCCCCTCCTAGATCGCCGGCCCATTCCCCCTCTTCTTTTCCTCGTTTGACTACTCAAAAATCACTCATTTGCGTGATGCGTCCGGCGCCACCGGAGAGTACGATGCAAATACTCAAAGCAATCTGACGATTTAGGAGCGGCGGCCGTGCAAGAACCTCGCAATGAGAGAGAGCAGCAAGCATATACAACTGCCACGATGTCTCCGCAAGACGAGCAGACGTGGTCCATCGTCTCGCACTTGAGCGTGCTGGCGGCCCTAATCGGTGCGATGCCGCTCGGCGCTCTCGTTATCTGGCTGGTGTACAAGGACAAATCCGAGAGAGTGCGCTTTCACGCCCTGCAGGCGCTCTGGTATCAGCTAGCCTGGGTCGTGTTGCTCGTCGCCTACACTATCCTCAGCCTGATCCTGAGCCTCGTCATAGTCGGCATCTTCATGTTCTTCCTGCTGCCCCTGATCGCGCTGGTCCCCCTGATCCACGGTTGCTACGCGGCCTACAGGGTGAGCCAGGGTGAAGATTACCGCTACCCGTACATTGCCGACCGGATAGACGGCGGACCTCGCCGGGTAGCCTAGAAGAAGCCGGTATTGCGATCCATCCTTCAAAAAATCTCTCGGAGAGACGCCGGAGTGAACTGCGAAACCTTGCGCCGGGCGTTCTGCACAGGTAGCATCCCCCATAGTTTGTTGGGGGTGTTTGGATGAGCGACAACGTCATACTTCTGGTCGAGGATAACCCCGATGATGAGTTGCTTACGCTCCGGGCGCTGAAGAAGAACAATGTCTTGAACAGGGTGGTGGTCGCCCGCGACGGGGTCGAGGCCCTGGAGTACCTCTTCGCCACCGGGACCCACGCGGGCCGCGATTCGGAAGTCCTGCCGCAACTTGTCCTGCTGGACCTCAAACTCCCCAAAGTGGATGGGCTGGAGGTACTGCGTCTGATGCGTTCCGACGAGCGCACGCGGCTGGTGCCCGTGGTGATCCTGACCTCCTCTACGGAGCGGCAAGACATGCTGGAAGGCTACGGTCTGGGCGCGAACAGCTATGTCCGCAAGCCGGTGAACTTCGTACAGTTCACCGCAGCCGTGGAGCAACTCAAGTCCTACTGGCTGGTCCTCAACGAGCACCCGCCAATCGGGGCGTGATGGGTTGCCGTTCGATCTCAAAGCAGCCGGAGAGACCCGGCGGACTATCCGGGAACATCTGGGCCGAACCGCGGCGGCCTACAGTGTCCTCATTGTCGCGCTGCTCCTCACCGCTCTCGCCGCTCTCTACGTAAGGGAGAACGTCGAGGCGCGCGAGAACGAGCGTTTCGATGAGATGGTCCAGACTGTCCAGCGCGCGCTAGACCGGCGCATGGACACTTACGTGGATTCCATGCTGGAAGGCCGGGGTCTCTTCGCCGCCAGCAACTCGGTGACCCGCGAGGAGTGGAGCCGTTACGTGGCGGCCTCGGACCTTCAGCGCCGCTATCCCGGCATCCGGGCCATGGGCTACGCCCCGCGGGTTACGCTAGAGGGTAGGAAAGATCACGTCTCCCGCCTGCGCGAAGAGGGCTTCGAAGACTACGAGCTGAGGCCCACGGGCGAGCGTTACGAGTACTTCCCCATAACCTACGTTGAGCCCTTCAAGGGGGCAAACCGAGCCCTCTTCGGGCAAGACCTCTACTCCGAGCGGGTGAGCCGCGCGGCGATGGAGCAGGCGCGGGACACGGGTCTGCCCCGCGCCTCGGGCAAGATAGACCTGCCGGGAGGAGGAGGCTCGGGGTTCGTGGTTTATACGCCCGTCTACGACAATGGCGCCTCTCAAGAGGACTCCACCGCGCGCCGCCGGTCCTTGCAGGGCTACATCGTCGGCGTGTTCAGGGCCGAGGAGTTGATTGCGGGAGTCTTCGGTGACAAGGTGTCTCCCGGTGTGGACCTTGAGGTCTTCGATGGCGCGGAACTGACCTCGTCCGGCCTTCTGTACGACGACGACGGAACCTTGCACGCCACGGATGGCTCCTACTCCCCACGCTTCGAGGACACCACCACGATGGAGGTCGCGGGCCGCATCTGGACCATATCCTTTAGCTCGCTCCCAAACTTCGAGAGCGGTTGGCGGACCAACCTGCCGCTCTTCGTGCTCCTGAGCGGCGCGTCTATCAGCCTCATGCTCTTCGGTGTTATATGGATACTCGCAAACAGCCGCGCCGCTGCGGAGCAGGCCGGACGCGACCTCGAATCGGCGAACCGCGAGCTGGCCGAGGCCAATCGTGAGCTCGCCTCGACTAACCGCGAACTGGCCGGAACCAACGCGGAACTCCAGTCGTTCTCTTACTCAGTCTCCCACGACTTGCGGACCCCGCTAAGAAGCATCGAAGGTTTCTCGCAGATAGTCCTCGAAGACTACGCTGACCGGCTCGACGAGGAGGGCCGCGGGCATCTGGAACGGGTGAGGGCCGCGAGCCGCCACATGAGCAACCTGATAGACGACCTGCTAGATCTCTCCCGCGTAACCCGCAAGCCGCTGCACCGGCAGTCCGTAGATCTGAGCGCCCTGGCGCACGAGATCGCCGCCGAGTTGCGGGAGGCGGACCCAACCCGCCGGGTTGCGTTCGACGTTGAAGAGAACCTCCGGGCCGAGGGAGACGCCAGGCTTCTTAGGGTGGCGCTGGAGAACCTGCTCGGCAACGCCTGGAAGTTCACCACCGGCGAGGAAGAAGCCCGCGTGAAGTTCGGCGCCGAAAGGGGAGAAGAGCTTACCTACTACGTGCGGGACAACGGCGCCGGCTTCGACATGAACTACGCGGGCAAGCTCTTCGGGGCATTCCAGCGCCTGCACCCGGCCGAGGAGTTCGAGGGTAACGGGATAGGACTCGCGACGGTTCAGCGCGTCATCCGGCGCCACGGCGGCCGGGTTTGGGCCGAAGGAACCCCAAACCACGGCGCAACTTTTTACTTCACACTCCCCAAATGAGAACGTCAACCACTAGATCCACGAACCTGAGCCGCCGGGAATTTTTGAAACTGGGCGGCGCGGGGCTAGCGGGAGTATCTTTGGGCGCGCCGGGATGTTCGGGTGAGAAACGCGAAGGCCGCGCGAGGCTCGTCTTCTCTCACGGGCCGGAGGGGGCGAGTATCTGGCAGAAGCAGATCGACCGCTTTAACAAGCAGCACCGGGGCGAGATAGAGGTCGTGCTGCGTCAGGCGCCGGCGGACACGGGCCAGTACTTCGAGATGCTGCGTACCGGCTTCCAGGCCGGCGAGACGCGCGCCGACATCATAAGCGGCGATGTCATATGGCCCGCGCAGTTCGCGGCGAACGGTTGGATCTCCGACCTCTCGAACCGCTTCTCCTCCAGCCGTCGAAACCGTCACTTACCCGGTGCCATAGCCTCGAATACCCACGAAGGCCGCATCTACGGCGTCCCCTGGTTCACCGATGCCGGGATGCTCTACTACCGCAAGGACCTGCTGGAAAAAAGCAGCTACACGCAGGCTCCCGAGACCTGGGACGAGCTACAGGAGATGGTGGACAGGATTCAGAGAGAGCAGGGAGTGAAATACGGCTTCGTGTTTCAGGGCGCGGACTACGAGGGCGGCGTCGTGAACGCCTTGGAGTTCGTCTGGAACGCCGGGGGCGACGTGCTCGACCCGAAGGGCGAGGTCGTCATCGGCGAGCCGCGGGCCGTGGACGGGCTCTGGGCGGCGCGCGGCCTGATCGAGAGCGGCGCGGCGCCGGAGGCGGTGTCGAGCTTCAAGGAGCTCGAAGCGTACACGATCTTTCTCGCGGGCGACGCCGTCTTCATGCGGAACTGGCCGTTCGTATACGCGCTATCGGCGGACACCTCGGTCTCGAACGTGAAGCCGGAACAGCTAGGTCTGGCCCCGCTGCCTACAGCCAGGAGCGGCGGGCGCTCCTCCAGCGGCCTCGGGGGCTGGAACCTCATGATCAACGCCGCCTCTGACAAGCCGGACGAGGCCTGGACTTTTATCGAGTACCTGAGCGCCCCTGAGCGTCAGAGAGAGCGCGCCCTGCAAGGTGGCTACCTCCCGACGATCAAGAACCTCTACGACGACGCGGAGATACTAGAGAAGGTACCCGTGGCGGCGCTGGGCAAGGAGGCCATAAAGAACGTCCGCTCCCGGCCGGCTTCCCCTTTCTACTACGATATGTCCCTGTCGATATCCGAGAGATTCCACGCCTCGCTCACGGGGAGCATCTCCCCGGACGAGGCCGCCGCCACGCTCCACAGGGACCTGAAGAAAATTCTGGCCCGCGCCGAGAAACTCTAGCCGCCGAGAGATCCTTCCGAAAGTAAGGGGGTCTGGCATCACCAGTATGGCTTGTATTGTTGGATGCGGGATGGAGTTTAGAGCGGTTTGCAATAAGGTTGGGCTTGGCGCACCATAGGTGCATGAACGCCTACTCCGAGGACCTGCGCAAGAAGATAGTCGAAGCCAAAGAACGCGGCATGCCCACCGTCGAAGTCGCTAGCACTTTCTGGTGTGGGCATCTCGTCCGTCAAGCGCTACGCCAAGATGGCGCGCGAAGGGGGGTCGCTGCGCCCGAGGAGGCTCTTGGAGGAGGCTCTTGGAGGAGGCTCT
>CALMWA010000106.1 GCA_937873125.1 uncultured Actinomycetes bacterium
AGGAGCCCGTGCATTTGGCGCGGGCCGGGATGGCTGTATCCGGCGTGCGCCGCCAGGAAGATACACAGCACTTGAGGCCCGTAAGCTCCACGTAGTTGCCCATCGGGACCGTGAAGATCGAGAGCTCGGAGGCGCCCTTGAGGTTCACCCCGACCGACTCGGCGGACTTGTAGGCCAGCGGCCGGATGTAGGTGTCCTCGCGCGGGGCGTTGCGCTTTAGTATCTCCAGCGTGATGTCGCACAGCTCGTCCACGGTGTTCGGAAAGTCTATCCGCAAGAGCCGGCAGGACTTCTCGAACCGCTCGTAGTGCTCGCGCAGCTTCAAGACCTGGAGCGTCCCGCGCTCCTCGTTCCAGTACGCCCGGATGCCCTCGAAGACGCCCGTGCCGTAGTTCAGGGCATGGGTTGCGGGGGAGAGGCGTATGTCTCCCATCTTGACCATTTCGCCGCCGTGGTAGGCCCACTCGGCGTCGTTCGCCGCGAATGCCTTGCTGCCCATCTAACGCTCACCTCCCGCCGGAGCGGCGGCTGGCGTACCCGCGCCTTCGGCCGCGAGTTCCCGCAACTGTTCCCCGACTCTGGATACGTGACCCTCTGCCTGCCGGCGGCGCATAGCGAGGAAGCTCGCCGCGCCGGCCTGGTTCTCGAGTACCCACTCGCGGGCGAACTTACCGCTCTGGATGTCGGCCAGGATACCGCGCATCCGCTCCTTCACGGCGTCGTCCACGATCTTCGGCCCGGCGGTGTAGTCGCCGTACTCGGCGGTGTTGGAGATGGAGTCGCGCATCTGCGCCAGCCCACCCTCGTAGATGAGGTCCACGATCAGCTTGAGCTCGTTCACGCACTCGTAGTACGCAAGTTCCGGCTGATACCCCGCCTCCACCAGCGTCTCGAACCCGGCCGTCAAGAGCGCCGACAACCCGCCGCACAAGACCGCCTGCTCCCCGAACAGGTCCGTCTCGGTCTCCTCGGCGAACGTCGTCTCGATGATGCCTGCACGGCCGGACCCGATGCCGCGAGCGTAAGAGAGGATCACGTCCCGCGCCTGTCCCGAGGCGTCGTTCTGGACCGCGAACAGCGACGGCATCCCCTTGCCCTCGACGTACAGCCGGCGCAAAACGTGACCCGGACCCTTCGGAGCCACGAGTCCGAGGTCCACGTTCGGCGGGACCACGATCTGGTTGAAGTGGATGTTGAAGCCGTGCGCGAAGAGCATCAACATGCCCTCCGAGAGGTTCGGCTCGACCTCCGCCTTGAACACGGCCGCCTGCTTCTCGTCCGGTAGGAGCATCATTACCACGTCGGCCCACGCCACCGCGTCGGCGATGCTCATGACCTGCAATCCTTCCTCTTCCGCCTTCGGCCAGCTCTTGCTTCCTTCGTAGAGCCCGACCGTCACTTCGCAACCGGAGTCTTTTAGGTTCAGGGCGTGGGCGTGGCCCTGGCTGCCGTAACCCAGAATCGCGACTTTCTTCGTCGTGATCTCGTTGCCGATGTCAGCTTCGCGGTATACCCGTGCCATACTTATTCTCCTATCTCTTCTACGATGGATTTGCCGGACGAAAGGTCCCCCGAGGTCCATCGCCACTCTTCATGAAGCCTGATGCGTCCGTCCGGCAGCACTTCCGGTGTGGAACGGCACTCGCCGGTCATCAGCTCGCCGGATTCATTGACGTGGCCGTAGCGGGCGTCGAGCCGGCCTTCTTCGTCGGCGGTGGCGATCAGGGTTCCAAACCGCACGGCTCCTCCCTCGTAAGTAGCCCAGACGACATCGCCGTCCTGATGGTAGGTAAAGACGGTCTCGGGGCCGACCTCGCCCGTAGCGGAGTTCTCGATGGAGGTGAACCGGCGACCGTCGTAATCGATGGATGCGTTGTGCCTTCCGGCTTGCGCCGCTTCGGAGAACCGGACCTCTTCAACGTCCTCCAGGCTTTCGAGGAGCGTAGCATAGCGCCGGGCGGTCTCCTCCGGACAGTCGAGGCCGACCGTGATCCGCGTGCCTCCCGCGTCGCCGTCCACCTTTACCTCGGCGACGGGCATCCGCTTGTTCTGTAGCATCATCAGGAAGCGGTTGAGGGCGAGTATCCCCTTCGCGAGCCGGACTTCGATGGTGTTCGGCGCCACGCCCGCGGCGATCTCAGGCGCCATCTTCCTCGATCATCTCGGCCACGCTCATCCCCGAGGGGATCATGGGGTAGACGTTCGCCTCCGGGTCGATGTGGAAGTCGAGGATTACACACCCCGGCGTCTCCTGCGCCCACTCTACAGCCGCCCCTACGTCGTCGCCCTCGCGCACGGTCTTGCCGTGCAGGCCGTAGGCGGCGGTGAGCTGCTCGTAGTTCGGTCCCGTTATGGGCGTCTCCGAGTAGCGGCGGTTGTGGAAGAACTGCTGCCACTGGCGCACCATGCCGAGGTAGCCGTTGTTGAGTACCGCGACCTTTATGTTCAGCCCGAACTCCCGGATCGTCGCAAGCTCCTGGATGTTCATCTGGAACCCACCGTCGCCCGCGATGACCCACACCGGCTCGTCCGGGTACGCGAACGCGACGCCCATCGCCGCCGGCAGCGCGAAGCCCATCGTGCCGAGACCGCCGCTCGTTATGTGGCTGTTGTGCTTCGTGAACGTGAAGAACTGCGCCGCCCACATCTGGTGCTGCCCGACGTCCGTGACGAGCCGCATCTCCGGGCCGGCGGTCTCTTTTATGGCTT
>CALMWA010000107.1 GCA_937873125.1 uncultured Actinomycetes bacterium
TCGATCACTTCCCATAGTTCGTCCGTTACGATTGGTTTAGCCATACCCTCACCCTACCCGGTTTTGTTAGGCGTATTTAGTCAACAATCTAAAAATACCCTCCAGCATTATACCCAAAAGGCGTTCATCTCCATAGCACTTCTGGCTCGACAACGCCCGTGATGAGTCGTGTCCGTAAACTTTTGTACCTTCCGTGACCAGCGGAACCGGCCGGGAACATTCGGTATCGATATAAGCCTCACAACGGCAGTCTCTGTGTTCTGATGACACATGCTACACTGAAATGCCACGTCGAATATTCAGATGTCAGTACGTTGCGGAGAGGGAGTTGCGGGTGAGAACGGTACCGGTGGTCAGGGTAGGTCCGCAGGGTCGGATCGTTATACCGGCGGCGGTTCGCGAGGAGTTGGGGATCGGGGTCGGCGATGAGCTCTCAACGCGGGTCGAGGACGGTCGTCTCGTTCTGGAGCGCCGCGAGGACGTGGCGCGCAGGTTGCGGAAGCGGTTCGCCTCCGTGGCGCCGGACAGGAGTCTCTCCGAAGAGTTGATGGCCGAGCGCCGCGAGGACGCCAGGGCCGAAGCGCGGGGAGCGGACGGCGTGCCGTCTGACGGCCCGGCGGGTGCTTGAGTCCGCGCGGCGGGTTCCGCGTGATCGACGCCTCGGCTCTGCTCGCGTGGCTGCGGGAGGAGCCGGGGGCGGAGAACGTGGAGCGCGTCCTCGACGGATCGGTGATCTCGGCGGTCAACCTCTCGGAAGTGTTGCAGAAGTCGCTGGCGGCGGGACTGACGACAGCGGAGGCGTCGCCGCTCCCAGAGGATCTCGGTACGCTGGGTCTCTCCGTCGCGGCCTTCGGGACCCGCGAAGCCCAGGTGGCGGCGGCGCTGTGGTCCGTTACACGTTCGCTGGATATCTCCCCGGCCGACCGTGCGTGCCTGGCGACGGCCGTCTGCCTGGAAGCGCCGGCGATGACGGCGGATCGGGACTGGCAGAGAGTCGAGTGGGAGGGCCTCTCGGTGGACCTGATCCGATGAGGCCCCCGCACCAAATCCCCGGACGTTGGAGATAGGAGAACGGCGAATGACGGATGTCGGGCAGATCGAACGCAAGACCCAGGACCGCGTGGTGCGGATGTTCGTGGACCGGCTCGGCTACCGCTACCTCGGCAACCGCCAATACCGCGCGGGCAACAGCAACATCGAAGAGGCGGATCTGCGGGCGTGGTTACGAAAGCGCGGCACGAGCGAGACCCTCATCACCCGCGCCCTGCACCGGCTCGGCCAGGCCGCCGCTCTCGGCGAGAACCGGAGCCTCTACACCGCCAACCGCGAGGTCTACGGCCTGCTCCGCTACGGCGTCAAGGTGCGGGAGGCGGCTGGCGAGCCAAACCAGACCGTCCGGCTCATAGACTGGGAGCGGCCGGAGGCGAACGACTTCGCTGTCGCCGAAGAAGTTACCGTGCTCGGGCATGTGACCAAGCGCCCGGACGTGGTGTTGTACGTCAACGGCATCGCGCTCGCGGTGCTGGAGTTGAAGCGGTCCATCGTCTCCGTCGGCGAGGGCATCCGCCAGAACATCGGCAACCAGAAGCCGGAGTTCATCGAGCCCTTCTTCACCACCCTGCAACTGGTGATGGCGGGGAACGACACCGAAGGGTTGCGCTACGGGACCATCGCGACGCCGGAGAAGCACTACCTCAAGTGGCGGGAGGAGGGCGTTGCGACGGAGGGTCTGGACGGTCAACTGGCGCGAATCTGCGAACCTGCGCGGCTGCTGGAATCGTCCACGATTTCATCGTTTTCGACGCGGGGGTCAAGAAAGTCTGCCGCCACAACCAGTACTTCGGGGTGCGGGCGGCGCGGGAGCGGGTGCGGCGGCGGGAGGGCGGCATCATCTGGCACACTCAGGGTTCTGGAAAGAGCCTCACGATGGTGTGGCTGGCGAAGTGGATCCGGGAGAACGTCCCCGATTCGCGGGTGCTCATCGTCACCGACCGCACGGAACTGGATGAGCAGATAGAGAAAGTCTTCAAGGGCGTGGACGAAGATATTTACCGGACGAAGAACGGCGCGGATCTCATCTCCAGGCTGGGTGCCGCGAACCCGTGGTTGATCTGCTCTCTAGTCCACAAGTTCGGCCGCAGCGCGTCCGCCACCACCCAGGACTTCGCCGAAGAGTTGAAGGAGAGCCTGCCCCAAGACTTCGAGGCCCGTGGCGAGCTGTTCGTCTTCGTGGACGAGTGCCACCGCACACAGGCCGGGAAGCTGCACGAGGCCATGACCGGCATCCTGCCCGAAGCTACCTTCATCGGTTTCACCGGCACGCCGCTCCTGAAAACCGACAAGCAGAAGAGCATCGAAATCTTCGGCCCCTACATCCACACCTACAAGTACGACGAGGCCGTGAGCGACGGGGCGGTGCTCGACCTGCGCTACGAGGCGCGGGACATAGATCAGCACCTCACCTCGCCGGACAGGGTAGATCAATGGTTCGAGGCCAAGACTAGCGGCCTCACCGACGCGGCGCGCGTCCAGCTAAAAAAGAAGTGGGGGACGATGCAGAAAGTCCTCTCCAGCCGCGACCGGCTGGGGAAGATAGCCGCCGACATCCTCTACGACATGGAGACCCGCGACCGCCTGATGAGCCGCCGCGGCAATGCGATGCTCGTCTCCGGCAGCATCTACCAGGCCTGCAAGCTCTACGAGATGTTCGCCGGCACGGACCTCGCCGGAAAGTGCGCCATCATCACCAGCTACAACCCGGTCCCCGGTGACATCACGGGTGAGGAGTCCGGCGCGGGGCTCACCGAGAAGCTCCACCAGTACGCCGTCTACCGCCGGATGCTCGCGGACTACTTCGGCGTCTCCGAGGACGCGGCCATGTACCGGACTGAGGAGTTCGAGCATCGGGTCAAGGAGACCTTCATCAACGAGCCGGGCCGGATGCGGCTCCTGATCGTGGTGGACAAGCTCCTCACCGGCTTCGACGCCCCACCGGCCACCTACCTCTACATCGACAAGCGAATGCGCGACCACGGCCTCTTCCAGGCCATCTGCCGCGTCAACCGCCTCGACGGGGAGGACAAGGAATACGGCTACATAATCGACTACAAAGACCTCTTCAACAGTCTCGAAGGCGCCGTCGCCGACTACACCGGTGACGCCCTCGACGGCTACGACAAAGAAGACGTCGCCGGCCTTCTGGAGAACCGTCTGGAGAAAGCTCGCGAGCGCCTGGAGGAGATCCGCCGCGCCTGCCACGCCGC
>CALMWA010000108.1 GCA_937873125.1 uncultured Actinomycetes bacterium
GGGGCATCGTTCAGCTACCAGGTCTCCGGCATCTTCGGCGGCGCGCCGGCTCCCATCATCGCTGCCCTGCTCTACCCGATAGGCGGCACGTTCTTGATCTCCGCCTACATCGCCGCCCTGTGCGCCTTGAGCGTCGTCTGCTACTTCCTCGCCGAGGAGACCTTCCATAAAGACATCTACGCCGACGAAGCCGAGGAGCGGGCTCTTATCTCCGAGCAACGAGGCTCCGCGTGAGCGCCATCCGCCTCGGCATAGACGTCGGCGGCACCTTCACCGACCTCGTATCCCTCGGCGACGGCACACTCATAACCGCCAAGGTCCCGTCCACCCCGAGAGACCAATCCGAGGGCGTGATGAACGCGATCCGGACTTCCGAGGTCGAGGCGACTTCGGTGGCCGCCCTCGCCCACGGGATGACCGTCGCCACCAACGCTCTCCTCGAACGCCGCGGCGCGAAGATGGCGCTCGTAACGACCGAGGGCTTCCGGGACGTGCTGGAGATAGCCCGCCAAAACCGCCCCTCGCTCTACGACCTGAGCATCGACCGCCCTCCCCCACTCATTCCGCGCGGGCTTCGTTTCACCGTAAGAGAGCGAATGGGACCGGACGGGGAGATCGAAGCCCTGGACGAAGAGAGCCTGAAAGAGGCGGTCGCCGCCGTGAAGGAGGCCGGGGTCGAAGCCGTCGCCGTGTGCCTGCTCTTCGCCTTCGCCCACCCGGAGCACGAGCGGCGGGTCGGGGAGGCGCTACGCGAAGCGCTGCCGCAGATGCACGTCTCTCTCAGCAGTGAGGTCTTGCCGGAGTTCCGGGAGTACGAGCGGTTCTCGACGACCGCCGCCGACGCCTACCTCGCCCCGAAGCTGGCCGCCTACCTGAAAAACCTCGCTGGTAAAGCTGAGGCAGCCGGGGTTCCGGCGCCCCTGATCATGCAGTCCTCCGGCGGCGTGGTGCGGGTGGAGGACGCCATCGCCGACGCGGCCGGGTGCGTACTCTCGGGTCCGGCGGGCGGGGTGGTCGGGGCGGCCTACGTCGGATCTTTGGGCGGCTACGAGAACCTGTTGACCTTCGATATGGGCGGGACTTCGACGGACGTCGCACCCATCATAGAGGGCGAGGCACAAACGACCACGGAGACGGTGGTTGCCGGGGTGCCGATCAAGCTCCCAATGGTGGACGTGCATACCGTGAGCGCGGGTGGCGGATCGGTGGCCTGGGCGGACGCGGGCGGCGCCCTGCGTGTCGGCCCCCACTCGGCGGGCGCAGAGCCCGGCCCCGCCGCCTACGACAAGGGCGGCGAGGAGCCCGCAGTGACCGACGCAAACTTGTTTCTCGGCTATCTGAACGACGGCGCGCAGCTCGGCGGCGAGGTGGTGCTGCGCCGGGACCTCTCGGAGAAGGCGCTCGACTCTCTTGGTGAGAATCTCGGACTCTCGACGGAAGAAGCGGCGCTCGGGATAGTGCGCGTGGCGAACGCGGAGATGGTGCGCGCTCTGCGCGTCATAAGCGTAGAACGCGGCCTCGACCCACGGGAGTTCGCCCTGCTCGCTTTCGGCGGCGCGGGCGGACTGCACGCCTGCTCTTTAGCCGAGGAGCTTGGCATGAGGATAGTGCTCGTCCCCCGCGCCGGAGGCGTTCTCTCCGCCCTCGGCCTATCCATAAGCGACCTGCGCCGCGACTACGTGCGCCCGTACCTCTCAGCTCTGGAAGAGATGGACGCAAGGGAGTTCGAAAAGCGGTACGAGGATATGGAGGCCGCGGCGGCGGACGACCTCGAAAGCCCGGACCACACGCGGCGGGCCGACCTGCGCTACGCCGGACAGTCATTCGAGCTCACGGTAGAGGCGGACGATTTGGAGAAACTGGAAGAGAGGTTTCATGCCACGCACGAGCAACGCTACGGCTACCGCATGGAGGACGAGGCCGTAGAGTTGGTGAGCCTGCGCCTCGTTGCCACCGTGCCGGTCGAGAAGCCGGACCTGGACGAAACCGAGGCGGCTGGCGACGCCGAGGCCGAACGCCGGGAGGCGAACTTCGACGGCGAGTGGAAGGAAGTCCCGGTGCTGGACCGCGAGAGAATGGGCCGGGGCTCGGAGGTCGTGGGACCGGCGATAGTCGAGTTCCGGGAGGCGACTTGCGTCGTGCGGCCCGGCTGGTCGGGGAAAGTGGACGACGTTGGGACGCTCGTGTTGGAGAAGGCCGATGAGTAGCGCGAGGCTCGATCCGGTTACGCTCTCGGTGCTCGCGAGCGCGCTCGCCGGTATCTCCGAGGAGATGGGCGCGGTCTTGATCCGGGGCGCGTACTCCTCGAACATCAAGGAACGTAGGGATTGCTCCACGGCCCTGTTTGACGCGCAAGGCCGGATGGTCGCGCAGGCCGAGCATATCCCCGTTCATCTGGGAGCGATGCCGGAGGCGGTAAAGGCGATCATGGGCCGCGACCCCGCGCCGGGCGACGTGTTCGCCATCAACGACCCGTACTCCGGCGGGACGCACCTGCCGGACATAACACTCGTCTCGCCGGTCGCGCACGGCGAAGCCGCAGAGATCATCGGCTACGCCGTGACGCGGGCGCACCATTCGGACGTGGGCGGGATGCGTCCCGGCAGTATGCCGAGCGATTCGCGGGAGATCTTCCAGGAAGGCATCATCATCCCGCCGGTGCGGCTAGTGCGAAACGGCGAGTACGTCAGCGACGTCCTGGATCTCCTTCTCGCCAACGTGCGCACCCCTGGCTTGCGCCGGGGCGACCTGCGAGCCCAGATCGCTGCGAACAACATCGCCGAAGCGCGGGTCGGCGAACTGATCGAACGCCGCGGTAGGGACACGGTCCTCGCCGCCTTCGACGAAGTGATCTCCTACACCGAAAAACGCACCCGCGAGGCCATCCGCAAATTGCCGGACGGCAAATACTCCGCCGAGGACTTCATGGAGGGCGACGGAGCGACCGAGGAAGACATCGCCATAAAAGCCACCGTGGAGATAGACGGCGACTCCATGCGGATAGACTTCTCCGGCACGTCCGGCGCGGTGCGCGGCAACATAAACTGCCCGCTGCCCGTTACCCGCTCGGCCTGCTACTTCGCGCTGCGAGTCCTGCTCCCCAAAGACCTGCCCGCCAACGCCGGAACCTACGCCCCGCTCACCATAGAAGCCCCCGAAGGCAGCCTGGTGAACGCCTCGTACCCGTCGGCGGTCGTCGCGGGAAACGTCGAGACCAGCAACCGCATCGCGGACACGGTGCTCGCCGCTCTGGCCGGTTTCGCGCCGGATGCGTTACCGGCCCAGGGCCAGGGGACGATGAACAACACCATTATCGGCGGCCCCGGCTGGACGTACTACGAGACCATCGGCGGCGGACAGGGCGCGAGCGCTCGGGGTGCCGGCCCCTCCGGCGTCCACGTTGGGATGAGCAACACGCTCAACACCCCCATCGAAGCCTTCGAGATAGAGTACCCGATGCGCGTCGAGCGCTACGAGCTTATCTACGGCTCCGGCGGCGACGGCGAGCACCGGGGCGGCGACGGCATCGTCCGCTCCGTGAAGGTGCTCTCACCCGCCAGCCTCTCACTCCTCACCGACCGCCGGCGCCACGCCCCCAAGGGCGTCGAAGGCGGAGAGCCGGGAAAGATCGGCCGCAACCTGCTCAACGGAGAGAACTTACCACCGAAGGTGAGCCGGGAGCTCGCGGAGGGTGACGTGGTGACGGTCGAGACGCCGGGCGGCGGCGGGTACGGGCATTCGGCAAAGGCTTGAGTTGGCCGAAAACATAAAGGACCTCTGGGCGAACTACTAGTTGGAACGACTCTCTACGAAGTCCTGCAGATAAATAAGCGGGAACTCCCATTAGGAGTTCCCGCCATCTTAAGTTGCGCAACACCCCGACAAGGTTGCTCAGATGACCGGGGCTCCCGCATCGCTGGTGAGTTGCGCGACGACGCTTCCGCCATCGAGCCACACGTTCTCACGGCTGATGAGACCATCGCGAAACTCCCACACGTGCAGCAACCTAAACGAGATCCGCTTCCCATTGCCAGGCACACCCAGGAAAGCACCAGGCACCGGGCCGCGCCAGAGATGCTCCATCACGCAGAAGTTTTCGCCGTAGTAGCGGCGGGTGGGGACCTTCTCCTCTGTATGGATGTCGCTGGTGAGCTGCTCGTAAAAGCCTTGCGCAGCCTCCTTGCCGTGCAACGGACCGTGAGGGGCACCGACTACGTCGTGCTCTACGTCCTCGGTGTACATAGCCACCGCTCCGGCGGTGTCACCAGCCTTCTCGGCCGCTATGTGCTCCTCGATCAGGCGGTTCATCTCTTCGGGCTTCATCGCGACGTCTCCTTTCCCTGATATCATCATATGGTAAAATATTTTTACGGTATAGTCAAGTATTTTTACTAAACAGTTTGGAGATTCTCTACAGATGGTGGATCTAAGGAGTAAGGAAGTGCGCGCTGAGGATCATGTGCTCTTCAGTCAACTGTTACGCAACCCCTACGAGACCTTTCTCATGAAGGTGCACGCTGAGCTGGCTTCCGCTGGCTATGCTGATAGCTACCCTTCCTGGGGAACTAACATCTTCCACTACCTTCGGGAGGGAGGTCTTCGCCTGACCGACCTAGCTGAGCGTACCCACACGACCAAGCAGGCCATGCTCTACACCGTGAACCGATTAGAGAAAGCGGGTTATGTAGAGCGAGTGCCAGACCCTGCCGATAGAAGAGCGAAGGTCATCCGCCTTACTGAGCGAGGATGGGATTTGCGTCGGGTTGCGGATGAAATCATGTCGAGCATGGAGGAGGAGTGTATTCGTCGTCTCGGCCAGCAGAGAATGAGGCAATTCGAAGATTTAATGAAAGACGTAAGCGACGTACTTGGAGAGCATCAAGAGCGTGGTTAAGGTTGCTACGAGAGCAACCGGGTAGCTACTGCGTCCTCGATCCGAGGAGACCAATTCATCCATCTTGGATGCGAATCGTCGAAAGAAACCTCGCGGTAAGTGCCTGTCGGAGTTCGCTACTGGTATGCTGATTTTTCTCTCAGCTTTGCTCTAGATATATTGCGGACTCTGTAAGTCGGTCTATGAGGAGGATAGGAAATGAAAGGCATGGTCGAGGAGATCTACCTCGCTCCCGCAGGTAGCGCGGCGATGGAACAGGTCGCGGAGATCAAGACCGTCGAAGGTTGCGGCATCGCTGGAGACCGCTACTGCGAAGGGACCGGCTACTGGACAGGCCTGGACTATGTCTGCGAGATCACCTTGATCCCCGCCGAGCATCTCGACTATATCGAGCACGAACACGGCCTCCGCGTAAAGAATGGCGAGCACCGGCGCAACATCGTCACTCGCGGCATAGACCTGGATAGTATGTGCGGCAAACGGTTCCGCATCGGGGAGGCGGTGCTGGAGTACGACCGGCCGCGGCCGCCGTGCCAACACGTCCAGGACCTGACCGAGCCGGGCATGACGCACGCCCTCAAGGGCCGGGGCGGTATCTGCGCGCGTGTGGTAAAGGCCGGGACAATTCGAGTTACGGACGCCATCGAACCCGAGTAGCGGCCACGAGCGCCCCCGCCCCGAGCAGCACCCCGCCGAGCGACCCCAGCGGCGATCCTCCCGCCTCCTCCCCGGCTCTTACGGCGGCCGGTACGGGCAGCGGATCCTCTTCGGCGGCCAGCGCGAGCAATACGGCCGCGCTCGTCCAGCCGAGCGGCGCGGCCGCGCAGGGTTCTCCGTCGCCGTTCACCTTCTCCGGGAAAGACCCGAGGCTCGTGCGGTGATCCATGAGCCAACGCAACTTGCGGTCGGCGGCCCGCTCGTTGCCCCCGGCGGACGCGGCGAGCGCAAAGAAGGCCGTCTCCGGCGTCCAGGCCACGGACGGGTCCTGCTCCCAGTTCTCGCCGGGGAGTAAGCCACCGTTCGGGGCGGCCAGCCGCTCCTCCGTCCTCTGGACCGCTTGTTCGATCTCCGACTCGAACGGGGCGAAGGGCGGCGCCAGGAAGGTAACGGCCGCGTCTGCCCCGCTGCCGGGGTTGGTGGTGCGTGGATAGCCGTGGGGCGCGAACTCGCGGTCTATCGCCCTATCCAGCCGGGCGACGGCATCCGCGTACCGCCGGGCGTCGTCCGGGTGGCCCAAATCATCCGCCAGGTCCGCGGCCGCGCGCAGGCCGGTTCGCAGGGGTGCGGCGGTCCCGAGGTTCGGCCGCCAGGTGGAGGTCTCCCAGTAATCCGGGCCACCGGGCGGCAGGCCGTTCGGTCCTAGAGAAGCGGCGGCGGTATCTGCGGCGGACCGTACCGCGGGCCAGAGCGCGCGAGTCCGCTCCACGGTTGATTCTTCTCCGTCGGCGGTCCTGGACCAGTACCAGACGGCCCAGGGAAACCAGCCCACCGCGTCGAGTTGTGCAGGCCGGCCATCGAGCACGGGCGTACCGTCGGCGCGGTAGCGAGCTTCCCATCCGCCGTCACCCTCCTGCGCTTCCGCCAGAAAGCCCAAGATCCGGTACGACTCCTCGTGATGACCGGTCGTCGCGAAGGCCGTTGCGAACCCCGGTGTCTTCCATTGCTGTTCCTTCAGGAAGCTGATCCCGGCCGCCTCCCCAGCCACTTCCTTCGGGGCCTCCTCTGCGCTGGCGTATACCCGGAGGTCTGGCACCCGAAGGACATCGCGAGCCTGCGGGCTCTCGACCGTGATCGTCAGATCGTAAGTGCCGGCCCGGCTGAACTCCGGTGCGGGACCGTAGATCCCAGGGGACCGGGGAGCCTGCTGGGTCACCAGCACCGGGTCGCCCCCGTCTTTCGGCTCGAAGCGCAGCGTGATGCGACCCGACCGCAGGGGCGCGAAGTCCGTGAGATCGGTCAGGTGCACGGCGAACTTGTCGGGGGCGCCGACGATGAGCGCGGGGTGCTCCATGAACAGCTCGGTCGAGTCGGTCCAGAGCGTGACCGCGCCACCGGCGGGCTCGGCCGCGCCCCCGGCCGCCTCGTCCTCGTGCGTGTGCCCCTGGCCGCAGGCGGCGAGCAGGATTGGCCCCAGCAGCGCGGGAGCAAGCAGCCGGGGGAGTTGATGGGCGAACGGAGTGATTGGCATCGGATCCTCTCAGAACAGCGAGGCGCCGGTGGCGCGTTCGAGTGCGGCGCGGCGCGTGATGTACTCCGCCCAGAGCGTCGCGTAGGTGGTTTCGGCTTCCTGGTAGGCGCGGACCGCGTCGAGCCATTCGAGCAGGCCGATCTCGCCTTCGGCGTAGGCCGCTTCGGCGGCGCGGTGTGCCCGACGCGCATCAGCGCCCAACTGGGCGTCGAGCAGCTCGAGCTGGGCGGCGAGGCCCTGATGGGCCGCGAAGGCGGCTCGCACCTCACGTGCAGTTTGCCGCTGGAGACCGGCGACCTCGGCCTCGCGCCGAGCCGCCTCTGCGCGCGCGGCCTCGATAGCTCCGCCCCGGCGGTCCCAGAGCGGGAGCGGCAGGCTGACTCCGGCCACGAACCCACTGAGCGATCCTCCGGTTGCCAGCCGCTCGTGCTTGAACCCACCGCTCAGCGTCGGTGTCGGGATCCGCTCGGCGCGGGCCAGCCGGGCCTCGGCTGCGCCGGCCTCCGCCTCCCGCATGGCCCCTCGGAGCTCGGGCCGCCGGAGGAGCGCGAGGGCGACGAACGAGTCGGCCGGCTGTGTCAGCGGCGCGGGCGTCAACGTGTCGGCTAAGACGGGCGAACCGGCGTGGCCGGTGGAGTCCGCCAGCCCGATGAGCGACGCGAGCGTCTGAATCGCACTGTCCCGCACCACGAGGGCCTGGACGCGGAGGGCGGCATACCGCCCCGCCTCCAGCGAGAGACGGCGATGCCGATACCCGGAGACGTCGCCCCCGGCCAGACGGGCCTTGCTCACCCTGCCGGCGCGTTCGAAGGCTGCGGCAGCCGTCTCGGCCAGGGCGGCACCACGCTGGGCTGCCACCGCGCTCGCGTAGCTTCGCGCGACGTCGTAGTCCACCCGAGCAGCGGCCGCGGCCAGACGAGCCTCCGCCGCCGCCTGGGCGGCGGCTGCTGCCGCACGCCGGGCGCCACGCTGGCCACCGATTTCGAGCGGCTGCTCCAGGCTCACGATGTCCTGGGCGTTGGAGTCACCCTCGCGAGATGTCTGCTCGCGGCCGTACGAGAGTGTGGGGTTCGGAAAGGCGCCGGCCTGTCGCTGGCGACCGCCGGCGACCGCGACGGCATGGCGAGCGGCCGCGACCTCCGGGCTCGCTCGCCGCGCCATGGCGCGCGCCTCGGCGAGTGTGAGGGACCGCGGTGGGGGCGCTGACTGTGCCCCCAGTGATTCCGGGAGGACCCAGAGCGCGACGATGACGCGCAAGGCGACGTGGGGGGCGATACGCATGGATGTCCCTGTCTGACGACTGTCTGGGCCATTAATGGCCGCTGGACGTGCCGGCTTGGGCTCCCATGCAGG
>CALMWA010000109.1 GCA_937873125.1 uncultured Actinomycetes bacterium
CGGACGGAGCCGGTCCAGGCTCCGGCTCACACTCTCGGAGGCTTCCTGCCAGCCCGCGAGCCAGCCATCCTCCGGCTCCGACGAAGAGTTTCCACCAAGCGACGCGCAGAAGTCCACGATGTCCGCCTCGACGCTGTGCGTTACGCGGTGGCTCGGGTCGAGGCGGAACGGATTCTCGCGCACGACGATGTAGGGATTTGGACGGCTATCGGCCACGAATTTTTCGAGACGCTTCGAGAGCACGCGCCCGCCGACGTGCAGCACAGCTTCCGGCGTATGCGCCTCCGCGAACTTCTCGCTAGCCAGCAGCGCATCGTAGTGGGCGACGACGCCCTCCGGGCCGAGCCGGACCTGGGAGCCGATGTCCGGCAGTAGCGGCCAGCCCAGAGAGTCCGCGAGCTTCGCCACGGCCGCGCCCTGCTCCCGCGAAGCGAGACGTCCGGCGATTACCAGCCCGCGCCTCACAGGCCGCAGCACGTCCTGGATGCTCTTTATTTCGGCCTTGTTCACGGCGGGTTTCGTGGATGCGTAGCGAGTGTAGGGCTTGCCGCTCGTCTCCCACGAGGATGGTCTGCGCGCGGGTTCGGGTTCGTCGTCGGGGTTCGGGAGGAAGGGTTCGCGGAACATCAGGTTCAGGTGAACGGGGCCGGACGGGGAGCGGCGGGAGCGGTACACGGCCTGGTCCACGGTGGTCAGGACCATCGCGGGGTCTATCGCCGGATCCGGGGCCGGCAGATCGAAGCGCCAGCGGACGTAGTCGCCGAAGATGTCGGGTTGATCTATGGTCTGGTTGGCGCCGGTCTGGCGCAACTCCGGCGGCCGGTCGGCGGTCAGCAGAAGCATCGGCACGCCGTCCACGGAGGCCTCGACCACGGCCGGGAGACCGTTCGCGACAGCGGTACCGGAGGTCGTGATCCAGGCCGCCGGACATCCGGTCGCCCGCGCATATCCGAGGGCCGCGAACGCCGTGCCGCGCTCGTCGAAGTGGATGAGAGACTTCGCATGCGGATTGGATGCCAGCGCTGCGACGAGCGGCGTGGAACGCGAGCCCGGCGCGACGCAGAAGAGCCCGACGCCGCAGCGCAGTAGCTCCTCGACGATCAGGGACGCCCAGAGTTGGTTAAGTTGCGGCGTGCTCTGCGGGGGCAAGCCCGAATACCCTGGTAAAGTCCCCGATCTTCTGCTCGATCTCCACCCACTCCCCTTCGGGCGTCGAGCCGGCGACGATCCCCGCCCCGGAATACAACGCGAGCGTGTTGCCCCGCACGAGCCCGGAGCGTATCCCGACCGCGAGCTCGGCTGCGTCCGCCCCGATCCAGCCGATAGGCCCGGCGTACCAGCCGCGATCAAAAGGTTCGCACTCTCGTATCCGCTCCAGCGCCACCCTCTTCGGATAGCCGCCGACGGCCGGCGTTGGGTGCAAGTCCGTCAGCACCTGCGAATCCGTGACACCCTCGCGTAGAGTACCCCGGATTCTCGACACCAGATGCCGGCCCCGTGCCAGCTTCATCTCCGAGGCCTTATCCTCGCCCTCCAATGCCTCGCACAGCGGCCCCAGAGTCTCCCCGATACTGATCCGAACGTAAGAATGCTCGGCCTGATCCTTGACGCTTCCGAGCAACTCCTCGCGCAACTCCTCGTCATCGGCCTCCGAAACACCCCGCGGACGGGTCCCGGCCACGGCCTCGCTCAAGATCCTACGCCCCTCCCGCCGGAAGAGCCGCTCCGGCGACGCCCCGACGAACGCTGTCCCCTCCTCCGGTTCCACCAGGAAGTGGAAGCAGCCGGGCGTCGCGGCCCGCAGGCCCAGCACTAGCTTCACCGCATCCAGGTCATCCTCGAACTCGAACTCGGCCCGGCGGGCGAGGACCACCTTGTCCATCTCCCCCGCCGAGAACGCTTCGAGGACCGCTTCTATATTCTCTCTCCACCCCTCACGGTCCGGGCTGTCACTGCGCGATACAGGCGCTGCCAGGGAGTTGCCGAGATCCGGCAATTCCTCCAACGGCAGGCTCACTATCGCGTCGAGCAACTCTTCGGCTCTCTCCGAGTCTCGCGGCAGAACCAGGTTGCATGCCAGCGTCGTCGCTCCGTTGCGCCGCCGCAACTCGAAGCGCGGCAGGACGAAGCGGTAAGCCCCGAACGCCCCCCATTCCTCGCCGGCCTCACACGCGGGATCGAACCGTAGTCCGCCGTAATAACGAGCATCTGTTCCCGAAGATAGCTCCATGAGCCGCTCGTGCAGTTTGGCGCCGTCCGCCGGAGTCTCACCTTCCACGGCGTCCGCCACTCCGATAGCTGCCACTTCGGTCGCGTCCTCGCGGCCCGACCAGTAGAACCTCGGCCGCATCGTCTGCGACCCGAGCCAGCGCAGCGGGTCCAGATCCCCGGCGGGCGCCTCCACACGCAAGACTCTCTCAGCGTCCGGGAGAGCGTCGTTCAGTGCGAAAGCCCGGCTGACGGCGTCCGCCAGCGTCCACCGGATGTCGGTCCTCTCGAATACCGGACCCCTGACATCCCTACTCAGCAACCCTACTCCTCGGAGGCGTCTTGTAAAAGATCCGTTCCATCTTGATTCGTAGTGTAGCAAGGTGCGCCGGGATGGTTAGCGGCTTCGCTCACACTTCGGAGCGCGACTCGTGCAAACGGGGATATATCTCCCGGTACCGGGCGTAGGCCGATTCGTACTCATAGCTATCTTCGCCAGGTAACACGGCCTCGCCGAATTCTCTCTCGGGTGTGGCGGCGTCCTCGGCGCTGAACAGCCCGGCGGCGAGACCGGCCAGGATCGCCGCTCCGCGGGCCGAGGCTACGGGTCCGACGCTCTCGGGGAGCGGACGCAGGGGCCGGCGGAGCACGTCGGCGAGTAGTTGCCGCCAGGGTTCATCGGACGTACCGCCACCGGCGAGACGCAGTTCACGGATGCTGGCTCCGGCTCCTTCCAGGGCTTCGAGTCCCTCGCGCAGCGCGAAGGCGACGCCATCGAGCGCGGCCCGCAGCGGGCGGCCGCGGGTGTGAACGAGACCCTGCCCGGTCCACGCTCCGCGGGCCGTGGGATCGAAGTGCGGT
>CALMWA010000110.1 GCA_937873125.1 uncultured Actinomycetes bacterium
ATCGCGGCCGGCGTCTGCAAGGCCTACGCAGACTACGTCCTGATCAGCGGCCACGACGGCGGGACCGGCGCGTCGCCGCTCTCGTCCCTCAAGCACGCTGGGTTGCCGTGGGAGCTCGGGCTGGCGGAGACGCAGCAGGTGCTGGTGCGGAACGACCTGCGCGGGCGCGTGAAGCTGCAGACCGACGGCCAGTTAAAGACGGGCCGGGACGTGGTGGTCGCGGCGCTCTTGGGCGGCGAGGAGTTCGCGTTCTCGACGGCTCCGCTGGTGGCTACGGGCTGCATCATGATGCGGGTCTGCCACCTGAACACGTGTCCGGTCGGGATCGCGACGCAGGACCCGGAGCTGAGGAAGCGGTTCACCGGGACGCCGGAGCACGTCGTCAACTACTTCTTCTTCCTCGCAGAGGAGGTGCGGGAGTTCATGGCGCAGATGGGATTCCGGACGTTCGAGGAGATGATCGGGCGCTCGGATATGCTGAAGATGCGCGAGGCTATCGAGCACTGGAAGGCGCGCGGTGTGGATCTCTCATCCATCCTGCATCGGGATGAAGGTTCACTCGGCAAGGATCGTCACCACTCCGAGTCGCAGGAGCACAACCTGGACAAGGCGCTGGACAACGAGCTGATCGAGCGGTGCATGCCGGCTCTGGAGAACGGCGAACCGGTTCGTTTCGAGCAGCCCGTTCTAAACACCCACCGCACGGTCGGTGGGATGCTCTCGGGCGAGATCGCGCGTCGCTACGGCAACGAAGGGCTGCCGGAGGACACCATCCGCATAGATATGAAGGGCGTCGGCGGCCAAAGCTTCGCGGCGTGGTTGACGAAGGGATTGACCTTCAGTCTCGAAGGCACGACCAACGACTACGTCGGGAAGGGGCTCTCCGGCGGGAAGCTCGCGGTGTTCCCCTCTAAGGTGGCGGCCTACGACGTGGCCCGGAGCGTCGTCGTAGGTAACGTCGCGCTCTACGGCGCGACGGCGGGCGAGGCGTACTTCCGGGGCTTCGCCGGCGAGCGGTTCGCCGTCCGTAACTCGGGGGCGTACTCGGTGGTCGAGGGCGTCGGGGACCACGGCTGCGAGTACATGACCGGCGGCGCCGTGGTGGTGCTCGGCCCCACCGGACGCAACTTCGCGGCCGGTATGAGCGGTGGCGTCGCGTTCGTCCTGGATGAGGAGGACCGTTTCGAGAAGCTCTGTAATATGGACATGGTCGGGCTCGAAGCTGTCGAGTCGGAGGAAGACGAGGCTCTGTTGCGTGGCATGGTCGAGAAACATCTGGAGTACACCGGGAGCGCCACGGCGCAACGGGTACTGGACGAGTGGGAAGAGCTGCTACCGAAGTTCATTAAGGTGATGCCGGACGACCTCAAGCGGGTGTTGCAGGAGCGGCAAGAGGCTGAGTTGGAGGTGGCGCGGTAGTGGGGGACCCGAAGGGATTCTTGAAGATCGGGCGAAAGCCCACCCCGAAGCGCACCATCGAGGAGCGGGTGCAGGACTACCGCTACGTCTACGAGCCGATGCCGGACGACGAACTGAAGGGACAGGCGTCGCGGTGCATGGACTGTGGGGTACCATTCTGCAACACGGGATGTCCGCTCGGGAACCTGATCCCGGACTGGAACGACCTGGTCTACAAGGACCACTGGAAGACGGCCATCGACCGCCTGCACAAGACGAACAACTTCCCCGAGTTCACGGGGATGCTGTGTCCCGCGCCGTGCGAGTCGGCTTGCGTGCTCGCGATAAACGACGATCCCGTTACCATAAAGGAGATAGAGCTCTCCATTATCAACCACGCCTTCGAGGAGGGCTGGGTCGTCGCGCATCCGCCGCCCCCGGAGAAGCGCACCGGCAAGAAGGTCGCGGTCGTGGGGAGTGGACCGGCGGGGCTGGCGGCGGCGCAGCAGCTAAACTGGGCCGGGCATACGGTCGTCGTCTTCGAGAAGGACGACAAGATCGGGGGTCTCCTCCGCTACGGCATCCCGGACTACAAGATAGAGAAGTGGGTCGTGGACCGCCGCATCGCCATGATGGAGGAAGAGGGCGTCGAGTTCCGCACCAACGCCCACGTCGGCGAGAATCCGACGACCGAGGAACTAAAGAGCGAGTTCGACGCGACGATCCTCGCCATCGGCGCATTGCAGGGCCGCGACATCGACGTGCCGGGCCGAGAGCTGGGCGGCATTCATCTCGCGATGGATTATCTGACGCAACAGAACCGGCGGGTCGCGGGGCTTCCGGTGAACGCGGACCCGGAGATAAGCGCGAAGGGCAAGAACGTCGTCATCCTCGGCGGCGGCGACACCAGCGCGGACTGCTTGGGTAACTCCCACCGCGAGGGCTGCGCGTCGGTAAAGGTTCTTACCCATGGTCCGAAACCGCCCGAGAACCCGGACCACCTCACCTGGCCGGACTGGCCGCTCATTCTGCACACTTACCCGGTCCACGAAGAAGGCGGCGAGCGCGGCTGGAGCGTCGCCGTCAAGGGATTCTCCGGTTCGAACGGCCACGTCGAGAGGATGCACGCCGTTCGCACCGAGCGCGAGAACGGCAAGACCATCCCTATCGAGGGTACGGACTTCGAGATCGAGACGGACCTCGTGCTGCTCGCCATCGGCTTCACCGGACCGGTGCGCGACCGGCTGCAGGAGGAAATGAACCTCGGCTACACGGACCGGGGCGCCATCCACTCGGAGAACGGCTACGCTACCCGCGAGCCCGGCGTCTTCGTCGCCGGCGACGCTAAGCGCGGCGCTTCCTTGATCGTGTGGGCCATCGCCGAGGGCCGGAAAGCCGCCCGGCAGGCGGACGAGTACCTGATGGGACACAGCCAACTCCTCGGGTAGCGTCCGGCGTTCCGATCAAAGCTTCAGGAGTAAGCTCAATGCGGAACTAATTTGGGCGCTCGGCCGCAGACGGTGCGGAAGACAGAGCCCAAGATGCCCCGTGCCGATCTCTGAACTACCTCTTCACCGCCGCCGAGGTGGCGCGGCGGCGGTGAAGAGCGCGGCGCAGCGCGTACTGTACGGTCTGGAGAGTAGATTCAACATGCTGCCGAAGCCAGCGGCGC
>CALMWA010000111.1 GCA_937873125.1 uncultured Actinomycetes bacterium
CCGCCATAGAGAAGGTAGTGCAAAACGACGGCCAGGAGGGCGAGAAAGTCCTTTTCCAGGCGAAGCCGAAACAGGGCAAGCAAGTCATAGACCCGGAGATAGCGGCTCAGGCAACGGAGATCATGATCGGGGTGGTAACTCAGGGCAACGGCGGGAAGGCGGCGCTGGGCGACAGGCCCATCGCGGGCAAGACCGGCACCTCGGAGAGCTTCTTCGACTCCTGGTTCGTCGGGTTCACGCCCCAGATGACCACCGGCATATGGATGGGCTACGGCGCGGGCGGTCAGACCATGGAGGAATTGCTGGACCCGGAGGAGGGCGCCTACTACGGTAGCATTGGCTCGACGACGGAGATCTGGCAAGACTACATGCTCCGGGCGATGGACGGTAAACCCGTCAAGAGGTTCGAGGGCGTGGACGACGACATCCAGAACGGCGGTCTCATCGCCACGGAGCCAGAATCGGACGCTACCGCAGTCACCTCAACGACCGGGGTGACTGCTACCTCGGCGACCGCCACCACGGACCCCGCCGCAGCGTCCGTCGCCACTGCTCCTTAGACTCTCTAGAACGAACGCTTTAGTCCGCGCTCGGCGACTCCGACCGGAGGCTTCGACACATTGGACTCGCCGAGAATCAGGTATCGCCAGGGCAAGTCCGTGCCGCGCGTAATCCCTATACGGGTGGTCGATATGATCTGGCCGTCCGGAGTCGATTCGCAGTTAATGGAGAGGGACCCTTCCGTCAGGTCATGGCCATCTTTGGAAAGGTCGATACCGAGAGCTTGAGTTAGGCGTCCCGGTCCGTTGCAGAGGTTGGTGTTGCGTCCGCGCCTCTCGGCCATTAGCTCGCGGCCCTCTAGCGGTCGGAGCGCCCGGATCAGGACCGCGCTGCCCACCCCCTCATTTTCGCAGACCACGTTGATCAGGTGATGCACCCCGTATGATAGGTAGACGTAGGCAAGGCCGGGCGCGCCGAAGATCGTGCGGTTCCGCATGGTAGGGCCATTGTAGGCGTGACACGCGGGATCTTCTGGCCTGTAAGCCTCCGTTTCAACGATAACGCCGGAGGTGAGCCCCTCGTAAGACTCGTGGCTCAATACGCAGCCGAGGAGGTCAACGGCGACCTCCCGGGAATCTCGGTCATAGAAGCCGGTCTCTAGAATATCCGGGGAGATTCCTGCTCTCCAGAGAGGTTAGTGATGCGGCGGGAGAGTTGATCCAGGTCGAGGCCGGCCTCGGAGCGGATGGAGCCTTTCAGAAGCGGCCGCACCTGCCCTATCTGCATCTGGAGCTCACGCAGTAGTTCCATAGCACCGCTCTCGGCGCCCACCATATCACGCAGTATTGTGGACTCCGTACGGCCGGCGACGAGCGGTTCTTTCATTCCTTCGACGTAGACGAGCGTGCGGCGTCCGCTGCCGCGATCCTCCTCGATGGGTACCAAGGCGGCTATCTTGTCCGCCCGGACGTACTTACCGAAGCCCAAGGAGACTATGCGATCCGGGACCACTTTCATAGCCGTGCAGTCTAGCATAGCGCCGCTGCGCTCAACCCGGTATATTTGGGACCGTGCGACTCTCCGGGAGAACCAGGAAGCTGATTGGCAAGCTAGTCGAGCTTCGCCGACACGAGAGCAGGGACTACGACCTCTACGGACGATGGTACGGGGATCACGAGATTTGGCGGCTCACAAGCTGGGCCGGTGAACCACTCTCCCCCAGCGCGGTACGCCGTCTGTTCGAGGACCGGGAGCTCTCGACGACGGAGGACTCGTTCGCCATTCACCCGCAAGGTGGACGCGGACCGGTCGGGATCATCAGCCTCATGAACATCAGCGAGGCGAACAGTTCAGCGGACCTCTCTATCATTGTCGGTCCCCCGGAGGATCGCGGTCGAGGCTACGGCACGGACGCGATACGCGAGATCCTGCGCTACGGCTTCGAGGAGCGCGGCCTGGGACGCATAGGCCTGAGCGTCTTCGAGTTCAACGAACCAGCGATCAGCGCTTATAAAGGCCTCGGGTTTCGTGAGGAAGGACGCCTGCGCGCGGCCCTAGAACGCGACGGCAAGCGGCACGACGCCATCCTGATGTCCGTGCTCGAACCCGAATGGCGGGAGAAGTCCGACTAAGAATCTCTCACACGGGCGTCGAACTCATCTGTTAGGCGCTGCGAGATCCGGCGCATCTCGGACTCTACCCGCTCGTCGGTGAGCGTTGCCTGTCCCTGGAAGGTGAAGCTCAAGGCGATGCTCTTCGTGCCTTCGGGGACCTGTGGTCCTTCGTAGACGTCGAAGACGCGTGTTTCGACCAGTATTTCGCTGTCGAGCTGCTGTATCGCGTCGAGCATGCTTCCCACAGAATTCTCCGAGCTGACGATCACTGCAAGGTCTCGCGCGACGGCGGGTACGTTAACGGACGGCGTGAAACGTGGAGCAGGGTCGGGATCGCAATGGGCCAAGTCCAGTTCGAACGCGGCGACCGGCCATCCTTCGAGGTCGAAGCTTTCTATAGCCGCCGGGTGCAACTCGCCCACCCATCCGACCTCCGCCCCGCCCACGCGAACCACCGCCGCGCGGCCGGGATGCAAGAACGGTGTCACGAATTCCTCGAAAACGGCTCCCGGCACGATCCTCTCGACGATCCCCTTCGCCTCGAAGTATCCTGCACGCAACTCGGGGGCATTCCAACCAGTGGGACGCAAGGTTCCCGCCATGACCACCCCGAGCTTCAAATCTTCGCGCACTCCCATGAGATTTTCGGACGCACCGCCGTCACCGGAGGGCTTCTCGCCTGTGAGCCGGAAGCGGAGCGCCGCCTCGCGGAGGTCTTCCGGAACCGGGCTGGACTCAAAGGTTCGTCCGACCTCGAAGAGCACGCCCCCCCGAGCGCCGAACGTGCGGTTGCGGGCCGCGGCGTCGAGAAGTCCCGGCAGCAGCAGCGAGCGCAAGTTTGCGGCCTCGGCGCTGAGAGGGTTTTTTACGCGGATGCCACCCTCCACGCGGCCTGAGCCGGTGGCGAGATCCCGATTCCAGCGGTCGGGACCGAATGGGTACGTGATGGCTTCCGCGAGGCCGAGGTCCGCGAGCAGGTGGCGCAGCAGACGCACCTTGCGCTGCTCCGGTGTGAGGCCACCGGGAGCCGGGACACCGGGGATCTCCTCCGACACCCGGTCCAGCCCGACGAGCCGCCCGACTTCCTCGATGAGATCTACCTCGCGCCGAAGGTCCCGCCGGAACGTGGGTACGGTCACGGAGAGCTTTCCATCCTCCTGACGCACCTCGCAACCGAGGGACTGCAGCCGCCCCGCAGCCTCTCCCTCATCCACGGGCATGCCGAGGATTAACCGTGCTCGCTCGGGACGCAGCGGAACCTCCCATTTCTTCGCCGGTTCCGGATAGTGACTGAGGGTGTCAGCCGCGGCCTCGCCGCCGGGGTGGTTCGTCAGTAGCTCCGCCACGCGGTCCATCGCAAAGTCCACCATGTTCGGGTCGAGGCCGCGCTCGAAGCGGCCGGAGGCGTCTGTGCGGAGGCCGAGGCGTTGAGAGGTCTGGAGGATGTTGGTGCCGTCGAAGGTGGCGACCTCGATTAGGGCGTCAGTCGTTTGCTCACTCACCTCCGCGTCCTCGGCGCCCATCACGCCGGCGATGACGAGGCCCCGCTCTTCATCAGCGATCACGAGCATCTCTTCGTCAAGCGGACGAGTCGAGCCGTCGAGCAGTGTGATCTTCTCATCGACCCTGCCTCTACGGACGACGATACCACCACGAACCTTCTCCGCGTCGAAGGCGTGGATCGGCTGTCCCGTCTCCAGCATGACGTAGTTGGTAGCATCAACGATAGCCCCGATGGGACGCATACCGGCAGCGTGAATGCGCCGGCGCATCTCCAAAGGAGATTGCTGTCCGGGAACTAGCGCGGAGATGCGGCGCAGGTCGTAGCGCGGGCACAGGTCTTCGGCCTCGACGCGCAGCGTGTACTCGTCGGTTGGCTTACCGTTCGTCTCGAAGGAGACTTCGGGGATACGGAAGTCCGTCTGCAGGATGGCGGCCAGTTCGCGGGCGACGCCGATCATGCCCCACAAGTCCGGCCGGTTGGGGGTTACGTCTATGTCTATCACCGTCTCGCCGACCGGGAAGTAGTCTGCGATGGGACGCCCGACTTCGTATGACCCGTCGAGCAGCAGGATGCCGCCGTGGTCGCCCGAGATCCCGAGCTCGCGCTCGCTCATCATCATGCCGTAGGACTCAAGGCCACGGAGTTTCGCCTTCTTAAGCTTCGTGCCGTCAGCCATGACGCTGCCGGGCAGGACGACCGGAATGCGAGCGCCAGGGTACGGGTTGGGCGCGCCGGCAACTATCTGGACGACCTGTCCTCCTAGGTCCACCTTCGCCACGAAGAGCCGGTCGGCGTTCGGGTGGGGGCCGAACTCCTGCACTTCTCCAACGACGACCTCGCCGTCAAGAATGCCGAGCCGGTAGACGCCGTCGATCTCCTGGCTGCGTACCGAGAACAGGTCTACGACCTCGTCCACGGAGAGGTCGAAATCCACATACTCGTGCAGCCAGCTTAACGGAACGCGCAACGGTCTATCTCCTTCTAGAAACTAAAAATGCCGGAGGAAGCGAAGATCTCCCTCGAAAAAGAGCCGCAGATCCGGGATGTCGTACTTGACCATCGCCATCCGGTCGGGGCCGAATCCGAATGCGAATCCGGTGTACTCCTCCGAGTCGTAGCCCACCTCTTCTAGCACGGCCGGGTCAACCATCCCCGCCCCGCCCATCTCTAGCCATCCGGCGCCCTTGCAGACTTTGCATTCGGGATCGTTTCCGTCGCAAACGAAGCAACTCACGTCCATCTCGACGCTCGGCTCGGTGAACTGGAAGTAGCTCGGCCGCAGGCGCAACCGTACTCGATCTCCGAAGACGTGCCGGGCCATCGCCGCGAGCGTACCCTTGAGGTGGGCCAACGTGAGCCCCCGGTCCACGGCGAGGCCTTCGATCTG
>CALMWA010000112.1 GCA_937873125.1 uncultured Actinomycetes bacterium
CGGAGCAGATCGCAGAGAGCGCGATCGGTGCCGCCGAGGCCGGGGCGGCAATCTTGCATCTGCACGCGCGAGATCCCGAAGACGGGCGACCGACGCCGGATCCGGAAGTGTTTGCCCAATTCCTGCCCGAAATTCACGCGGCCAGCGACGTGGTTATCAACATCACGACCGGCGGGGGACACGGGATGTCGCTCGAGGAGCGCACGGCGGCCGCGCGTCACTTTCAGCCTGAGTTGTGCTCCTTGAACATGGGCAGCATGAACTTCGGTCTCTTCCCGGCGCTGGACCGGATCAAGGACTTCCAGCACGAGTGGGAGCCGGCCTATCTGGAGATGACTCGGGACTTCATCTTCAAGAACACCTTCAAGGATATCGAGTCCATCGTCTCCGAACTGGGCGCTGGCGGAACCCGCTTCGAGTTCGAGTGCTACGACGTCAACCACCTCTACAATCTGGCGTTCTTCCTGGAGAAAGGGCTCGTGCAGCCGCCGCTGTTCGTGCAGTCGGTCTTCGGCATCCTCGGCGGTATCGGGACGGATCCAGAGGACGTGCTGCACATGAAGCGTACCGCGGATCGGCTGTTCGGCGACGACTACATCTGGTCGGTGCTGGCCGCGGGGCGTCACCAGACGCGGCTCGTGACCCTGGGCGCGATTCTCGGAAGCAACGTTCGCGTGGGCCTTGAGGACAGCATCTATCTCTCGCGTGGGGTGCTGGCCGAGAGCAATGCGCAGCAGGTGGAGAAGATCTCCCGCATCCTGCGCGAACTCTCACTGGAGATCGCCACGCCGGACGAGGCGCGCCAGATGCTCGGGCTAAAGGGCCGCGACCTGACGGAGATCCCCACTCGGTCCTGACGACGCATTCGCCCTCCGACAGCGCTCGGGTCCCGTAAGACAGCTACACGCGGTTGCCGAGCAGTTAGTCGCGCTTGCGGATCACTTCTCAAGCATTTGTCACAGCTACCGCAAGACGGAAAAGAAGACCCAGAGCCCCAGCGCGACGCCGCAGGCCGGAACCGCTACCCCGACAATGACCCTTACCACGGAAGGAGACCTCGCCCAGACTTTTTTGGCCCGCCGCGCGGGTCTTCTGAGCGTCACCTCGGTCCGGTCCAAGAAGCGGGCGACGATGTAGAGTTCACCTGCGAGTATCATGAGCCCTACGAGGAAGGTGCCCCAACCAGGCCCCGGCAAGGGCGCCAACAAGAGGCTCACGATCGCGATGGCGATCCCGCCAACGATGTAGAGAGCCCTGCGGAAATTGAAGCCATGCTGGGTGCGTCGCTTGCGGCGCTTGTAACGTTCGCGGAAGCGAAAGCCCGCTGGGCTCTCCACGAACCGCCGCCAGTCTCCTCTTATCTTTCCGATCATACCGACTATTCTCCCCCAGCGCCTTCCACTTGACAATGCGGATTGAAGGAGGGACCAAATGTTTGGGTCCCCATCGGCCGGCGACCCTACACCGTACCCACGTCCGGGGATAGTTGCTTCTCGGTGGGAGGGGGGAGGATTTCCGGACCAGCAGTAGGTTGCCCTTCTCCGGCATCGCCTACCCGGTGTCCGGACAAGGTCGGGTAGGTTCTCATACGGCCGCCCGTCGTGGTGACCGGCTCGCTCCCGGTCACCGTACTGGGTTGTCTACGGTGTTGCTAGGACTACCGAAGCGACTGACCGGCGCGACCGGCTGTTCGAACTAGCCTGACCCGATTTGCTTGAGCCAATCTCGGAGCTCCGCGCTCACCTCTACGGGACGTTCGAGCGTGGAGAGGTGGCCGCAGTTCTCGATCACGCGGAGGCGAGAATCGGGGATCAGCGAGACTATCTCTTCGTGCAGATGTACCGGCGTCAGCGCGTCCCCGCGCCCGCAGAGCGCGAGCGTGGGACAAGCCACTTTCGGCAAGTCCTCACGGCTGTCCGGGCGTCCGATTATCGCCTCCTCCTGGCGCGCGAACGCTTCGGGACCGACGGCCTCCGCCATGCCGAACACCACGTCGGCGAGTTCTGCATCGTCGAGTCTGCCAGGATGGACTATCTTTTTGAACAACCCGCGCGGGATCTCCTCGAAACGTCCTGTTCTGGAGAGCTCGATCAGCTCCCGCCGCGCGGCGGTCTGCTCGGGGGTGTCCGGGCGGGCCGAGGTGTCGAGAAGGGCGAGCCCCGCGACACGCTCCGGCGCGACCCGTAGGATCTCAAGCGCCACGTAACCTCCCATGGATAGGCCGGCCAGCGCGAATCGTCCCGCGGGGGGCGCAACCAGGAGTACCGCGCGGGCCATCTCGGAAACGGAGGCGCTATTCGTAACGTCGGCGATCACGGGATAGGCGAGGTCCGTGAGGCGCTCTACCTGGTGCCGCCAGAGCCGCTCGTCGCACAGCAGGCCGGGTATGAGCACCAGCGGCGTCTTCGCGGCGTCCTCTGCCGGTCGATCAACCATCCGCCGGCGATCCCTCGATTCGTACGACGTTTTCCTGCAAGTCTTGCGATGAGGACGGGCTCATAGGGGCATTATAGGGTTACGAGCTCTCCTGACAGTAAGCCAGATGCCAGCGCGTATACTTTGTCGTGAGCGTCTATAGGGAGGAACGTGTGAGAAAAGGTCCGGGTGGCGCTGTTATCGTGATCATCGCAGTGGTCGTCATCGGTTACGGTCTGTTTTCGGGACAGGTGTCCATCGAGCAGGTCATAGGGAGTCTGCTCGGAGAGTCTTCCGGGAGCGGCTCCGGTCAGCAGAAGGGATCCGGCCCCGCCACCGCGCGTGGCGCCCCCGCGCCACCACCCGCCGCCGAAGCGCGCCAGCGGCTCGACAAACTCGCGGTTGCGCCCGTGGGTTCGATGGCCGGTTACAGCCGCGAGAAGTTTCGCCACTGGTCGGATGCTCGGGAGTTCGGGTGGGATGCCGATCCATCGTGCGACGTGCGGGACGCCGCCCTGATCCGTGACGGCGAGGAAGTCTCTGTCGAAGAGGGCTGCGATGTGGAACTCGGACGTTGGGTGGATCCGTACACGGGTTCGGCCTATACCGACCCTTTGGATATAGACATAGACCACGTGGTCCCGCTGGCGAACGCCTGGAGGAGCGGAGCGTCGGACTGGAGCGAGTCAGAGCGCGAGGCCTACGCCAACGACCCGCAGGTGCTCCTTTCGGCCGAGGATAACGCCAATCAGGAGAAGGGAGACAAGGGACCGGAGGCCTGGAAACCGCCGAACCGGAGCTACCACTGCGAGTACGCGAGGCGATGGGTCTGGATCAAGTCCGACTGGGACCTCACCATCAACCCGCAGGAGAAGTCCGCTCTCGGGCAGATGCTCGGGACGTGCGGCGGATGAGCGCCGGCCCTGAAGAACTGCGCTCCACCTTCACCTCCACCGCTGGCGGCGTGATGACCGACGAGGCCGGGGCTGTAACCGGCGAGCTGGAGATCGAGACGAGTACCCGCGACGAGCACCTGACGGTAATGGTTCGCTACGCCGGCGCCGAAGAATGGTACTCGGTTGCGGGCGGGGAGATCCAGCTCTCCGAGGCTCCCGCAGAATCGCACGCCGAATTGCACGAGCGTATCGTCGAATATCTACGTACGCCAGGGGAATCGGTAAACGGCAACGAGACGCCGGTCTCGCTCCAGGACTACAGCGCTTAGGAACATCGGTGGTGGGTTGTATCCCGTAAGAGGGGTGGTGGTGTCGGGGGTGTTGTCTACTACCCGGCGCCGGGCTTTAGATGTTCTCTCAAGAAGCCGAGTACCTTCGTCCACGAGTCGGCGTTGGCGAGCTCGTTCGCTTCCCGGCTTCCGCCCAGTTCGTAGCGATCCCGCCAGGATCTCGCCGGTTCGTAGCCTGGAAGTGAGATCATGTGCCCCGCTCCTTCATAGCTCAGGTGTTCGTACGGGAAGGGATGCTCGTGGGCTTTGAGGCGCTCGATCACCATCTCGGAGAGTCGCGTCGAGGGCCACAGCCGGTCGTCGGTACCGGAGATCAGCAACACGGGAGCTTCGATCTTCTCCACTGCTATGCTCGCCGGAGCCACGACCGCCTCGTCGTCGAGGGCGCGCTCGAAGAAACCGCGCGTGCTGATCGGGCGGCCCTCGAAGAAATACTCCGTCATCTGTACCATCTCCCTCATGCTGGGACCGGACAGTCCCGCGAACGGCACGGGCGCTCCTCGGTAAGACCAGGGAGACCTGGGTCCTCCGTGGTAGACCTCGCGGTCGAAAGGGACGCTCCGCCAGACGACCCCGCTCGGCGCGTACCCGACGACCGCCCGGACGTGTTCCGGGTATGCCGCCCCGAGCAAGAGCACCAGTTCGCCGCCCTTCGAGTTCCCCACGACGGCGACCCGGTCCCCATCGGCCGCTGGTTGGGCCTTCAACCACGCAATCGCCTTCTCAAAATACTCCAGCGGTATCTCGACCAGATCCTCCGGGAGTGGATCCACCCCGAAATAAGCGAGCGCCAGCGCCGCGAACCCCTCCGAAGCGAGCGTTCGGGCACCGCCCTCGCTGAGGCCGCCACCCGCCCCGCCAAGCGTTACCACCGCCGGGCACGGAGCACCAGGGGCCGGATGGAACAGCGTACCGACCAAGCCTTCCTCTTCTACTGGATACCGAACCACCCCCGTATCGGACATGAGGACATGCTACCGGACGACCGTGCCTGGCGCGTTGTTCCACAGGACGCAGCGACGGAAGGAATACGAGACTGGGCAAGGCCCCGCCGTTCTTTGGTCTACAATGTCTGGTTCAAGAACCCTAGTAGATGGAGCATCGTCAGAGAGGCGGGATCCTGGATACCCCAACTCGCCGAAGTGGATCGAACCTACCTTCCAGTAGCGGGCGCGGCGGTGGGCGCGGTGGCGAGCGCGTGGGCGAACAATCCTACCGGCCCGTAAAGATCATAGGGTTCTTATTGATTCTTCAGGTGGCCGGGATGGTGGGCCTGGGCGTCTACGAATTCTGGCAGATCGACTGGCGGCAGATCCAACCGGAGAGGCTGGTGCGGCGGTCGATCGAGGTGGCGGTCCTGTTCTTGTTCGTCCCGTCCGTGGCCCTGACGTTCCTCTCCGCCCTGAGCTTTCTGTTCCTGCGCCGTCGGGGCTGGCTGATGGCGGCCATCGGACAGGGGTTGAGCCTGGCGGTCTGCCTGTGGCTATATTCCGTGTTCGAGCTGGTATACGTCTACCCCATAATGGCGTACTGCGTGGTGATGATCCTGTACCTCAACTCCCAGAGCGTGCGGAGTGTGTTTCATCCCCGGCGGGATCCTCGGCAACAAGACTCCGGGGAACCGATGTGAACGTCGAGCCCGTGAACGCGGGGACCGCCGAGGCCTTATTGCGGCGCTTCGAGCCCGTGATCCGCTCGACCGTCGGGGACAAGTTCTACCCGATGGATGTCGATCCCTACGTGCGGGCGTGTAGCCTGTGGGTGCAGCGTCCCGACGAAGAGGCCGTCTGTGTCGTGCCGAGCGGCGAGTTGACCCTGGAGAGGGTGGCGCAGCAGCCGCTCGACGAGGCCGGGGCGGTCCATTTCCTGAAGTTCGCGGACACCAGGAGCGCCGGTAAACCCGGCTCGCATCGTGCGAGCTTCGCGTTTTTCAGGAGGCGTGCCGCGGAGCGCACAAAAGTGTCCCGAGAGGGTTTTCGCGCCGGACGGGGCCGCCTGGCGCGGGTCGGGTACTTCTCCCGGCTCGCGGATGCGCTCTACTCCATTGCACTGCTGGCTCGGGGTCGGGTGCCGGGAGAAGCGGCGGCGGTGGCATCGGCCGCCTACGCGCGCATCATGGAGCGAAATGAGCATTACAGATACCACGGGCGCGTGATCCGCGAGGACGGTTGGGTGGTGTTGCAGTACTGGCTGTTCTATCCGTTCAACGACTGGCGCTCCGGTTTCTTCGGCGCGAACGACCACGAGGCGGACTGGGAGAAGGTCTTCGTCTACCTCTCCGAGTCGGAGGCGGGGGAGATGCGTCCCGAGTGGGTCGCTTACGCCGCCCACAACTACACCGGGGACAACCTGCGCCGCCGATGGGACGACCCGGAGGTCGAGAAGGTGGGGGAGCATCCGGTGATCTACGTGGCCGCCGGCTCTCACGCCAGCTACTACGCTCCGGGCGAGTACCTGACGGAACTGAACCTGCCCCTGCCCTCGCTTCTGGCGCGGACGATAACGAACGCGCGCAAGTTCTGGAGAAGGCGTCTGGGCCAGTACGCCGGAGACGACGAGGACGATGGAGCGTCCAGCTACTTGCACATCCCCTTCGTGGACTACGCTCGCGGGGACGGCCTGACGGTCGGTCCCGGAGGCGACCGGGAGTGGGACCCTCCCCGGCTCATGACGGATCCGCCCCCGGCCTGGGTCTCCGAGTACCGGGGTTTGTGGGGCCTGTACGCCCGCGATCCCTTCGAGGGCGAAGACGCTCCGGCGGGACCGATGTACAACCGCGACAAGAGCGTGAGCCGCGCGTGGTACGACCCGGTGGGATGGGCCGGGCTCGACAAGGTGCCTACTTCGACCGAGGCGCTGGAGGCGGTACTCGGCCAGCAGGCGGACCTTGCGGTGGAGTGCGATAAGCTGCACGACGAGATCGAGTCGAAGAGTCGGCAACTCAAGCAACTGGGCGTCGAGGCTGCGGCCATGCGGGACCGATCTCACCTGGATCGTCCCTACAGGGACCGGACAAACCGTATCGGAGAGCTCTCCAGAGAGCTGAGCCAGCTCCGGTCGCGGCTGGCGACCGACGAAGCTGTCTCGGAGTCGCTGGGTGACTACGCCCGGCGTCTGAGGAATGGAGATCGGGGGCCGCTCCGCGCCCACATCTCACGCGCGCATCGCCCGGCCTCCGACGCGCAACTGCGAACCAGCCGCGTGGCCGAGGCGTGGGCCGCAGTGAGCGTCGGCCTGCTGCTGATAAGCCTCGTCGGCATCGTCCTGTTCGAGCAGGGACACCTGATCTCCATCCTGGTCGTCAGCATCGCGATGTTCGCGTTTATCGAAGCGAGCTTCAGGGGCCGGCTGGTGAACCTGGTCAGCAGCGTCAACATCGGGCTGGCGGTGGTCGCAACACTTATCATCGTCTACGAATTCTTCTGGGCGCTGGTCATCGCGGCGGTGCTGATAGTAGGTCTGTACGTCCTTTGGGACAATTTGCGGGAACTCCGTAGGTAAATACCGCCCGCTCCGCACGACTGCGATAGACGATGCGCCTCACGTTTGTTAAACTCTGCGTCGCCCGGAGGCGAAGCCTCGGGCGCCCTGCGCGGGGGCGTAGTTCAGTTGGTTAGAACGCCGGCCTGTCACGCCGGAGGCCGCGGGTTCGAGTCCCGTCGCTCCCGCCTCACGGACTCTCCCGATCCTTCTTGACTAGGCGTTACACTAGATAACATACAGCCGATTTTATTCAGGAGGTAATGTTCATGGCCGCTCCGATAGACGTTACGGCGGGCAATTTCGAACAAGAAGTGTTGAACTCGGAGATCCCGGTTCTGGTGGACTTCTGGGCCTCGTGGTGTGGCCCGTGCCGGCAGGTCGCGCCGGTGATGGAGCAGATCGCCGACGAGTACGATGGCTCGGTGAAGGTGGCGAAGGTGGACGTCGATGCGGAGCAGGAGCTCGCGGGGGCGTTCCAGATCTCCAGCATCCCGACCATCGCTCTGTTCGAGCCGGGCGAGCAGCCAAAGGCCGTCATGGGCGCGCTGCCCAAGGAGATGCTCGAGTCCGCGTTCGAGCTGGACCGCTTCTCCGGCGCCGGGGAGTAACGTCTCACCGCCCGGATTCGCCCGCGGCTTGATAGGGTGGGCCTCGTACTCTAGAATCATCGCGGGTTAAGGCCCCGGCCGAGGCCCATCACTGCGGCGGGATAGCTCAGTTGGTAGAGCACATGACTGAAAATCATGGTGTCCCGGGTTCGAATCCCGGTCCCGCCACTTCTAAAGCACTTGCAAATACGGGATTTTCTTTGGCTTGTGTGACCGGCCCGTGAGCTACTCACCACAACGGGCGCTGGCAGGGCTAGGAGTATACGCCGTCGAGGTGTCCAATACCTTCACCTGCATCCGCGGCATTAGGTGGCCGTAGACGTCGAGGGTGATCTTCACCGAGGAGTGCCCGAGCATCTTGGAGACGGTGTTTATATTGGCGCCCCTGCCGAGAGCGATGCTGGCGAAGATGTGGCGGAGGTCGTGAAACCGGGCGCACGTGCTCCTGTACGCGAAATGCTGGACGCCCGTGCTCGTCCGGACGCATCTCCGTGACGGGCTGCTCTTCGGCCGCCAGGTGGCTCGATGAGGGCATGTTACCCAGGCGCAGAACGCGGGTCGGGTCTGTTGCCGGGGGTGAAGCTAACGGACGGTATACTTTCCCAATGCCTCCTGTGAATTTCAAACGCCTGTTTAGTGACTCGAGCGAGGCGGAGTTGCAAAGGTCCTCTTTGCGCCTAGAAGCTATAGCGAGAGGCCTGTTACTATCCGAAGGCGTTGGGCGCCGTCGGCTTGCCGTGCCTGCCTCCGCGAGGTTGGGTACCGGCTTGGTCTTACCTGAGGACGCCCGTTTCGAGAAGCGACCGGCCCCAATTGATTATGTGAGCGTGCATCTCTCCCTCGACGACTACGCGGAACCCTCGGAGATGCCAGGAGGGGCTTCCGAGCGGGTGGTCGAACAGATAGTCGCTTCCCAGGACCCGCGGTTCTGCTCATCTACCTCGCCTATCTCAACCACGTGAGCACCACGGAGGAGGGGCCAGGCTGGCTCGCGACCGGTTACAGGGGCGAACGCACGAGGCCGGAGGAAGTCCAGGGGAGGCTCTGGCGCGCTGGAAGCGCTCCGGCCTGGCCGACGTGCCGTTGCGGAACTACGTCATGCGGATCCATCCGGGCTTGGAGCGGCCATCCAGGACATACCAGCGCGTCCGCGTCGCCATGACAGAGGCCGCGCACCTGTTGAGTGATCGGTGAGCGCTCACGCCGCCCGACCCATACCCTTATCGGGCCGATTTCGACCTCGCGACATTGAGACCTCGTTGCGCTCGACGTAGAAAGGTCCCTGGAGACATTGTCCGACGGGAGATAGTAAGGCACAGGGGTGAATGATGCCGAGATCACTGGACATCGCTACGGTGGTGGGGCTTGCAACATGCTCTGCCAGTCCTCGGGGCCTCGACTGGGGCACCGTGGTAGCATGTGAGAAAACGTTGCCCGGACGCGGCACGAAGGAGACGACGAACATGCAGCAGCACAGGGCCATCGCGAGAGACGAGGGCGTCATGCTCGGCAAGCCGACAGTTGCCGGCACCCGCCTGACCGTGGAGCTCATCCTTGAGAAGCTGGCGGCGGGCGAGGGCGTCGGACGGATCGTGGAGTCCTACCCGCGCCTGGATCGCGAGTCCGTGCGCGAGGCCTTACTGTTCGCCGCCGGGCGGGTCGAGGAGGTACTGGCGAGGCTGAAACTTGCCGACGGGCCTCTCGTGGACGCTGTGACCGCGCTCGACGGCCATTCCGCAGGGGACGAGAGGATCGAAGCCCCGCCCCGGCGCCTCTTCCCCAACGAGGCGGAACTACCGGCCCTGCTGGCAGTCGCGGAAAAAGCTTCACCGGCGGGCGTACCCCGAGAGCGGGCCATTCAGGCCATATGGGAGCTCAAGGGCTCGGACGTGCGGCGCCTCCTGGAGGCCGTAGCCGAGGCGGTACGCACCAAAGAAGCAGGACTAGAGTGGCGCCGTCCCTCGCGGGACGCCTGGCCGGAGTCGGTGGTGGCCCTCGCCTTCGCCAGCGAGGTCCTCCGGATTTTCCGCTAGGGAACCGGCTGTCCGCGCTTGAAGATACTTGCCGATGAGAGCGTGGAGGGGGAGATTGTGGCGGGCCTGAAAATCATGGTGTCCCCGGGCTCGAATCCCGGTCCCGCCACCTTCGGGAGGTTTGCAAGGCGTGTGGGCGGTCCCGGATACGGTCTCAGATGAGCTATGTTCTCGTGTGAAAGAGAAGGGCGTGAAGGAGCGGTCGGGTTGTCTGGGGCTTTTGCTGGAGCTTGGGGCGTGGGTCGCCTCGACGGTCCTCACTACCGTCGGGGTGCTGATGCTGCTGGTCGGCGCGCTCACGTTCGGCCCCTCGATGGAGCCGGTCGGCGTGGTCTTGATAGTCGCGGCCCCCGTCGCGGCTTATATCTTGATCCGGGTAGGACGCGATATCCTTAACGACCTGCGGCGGCCCAAATAAAACAGACCAGTCCGTAGCCTTAAAATCACTCATTTGCGTGATGCGCGGAGTCCGCGGAAACGCCATCATGCAGCGGAGAGGTCGTACGGCCGGAGGTATCAGGATGCGACGAGTTCTACTCGTGGAGGATCACAGTTCATTTCGCCGGGCTATGGCGTTCGTGCTGGAGAGGGAGCCGGATCTTCGGGTGGTCGCCCAGGCCGGGTCGCTGGCCGAGGCGCGCAGCAAAATGAACGATGAGAACGCGTTCGACGTTACCGTATTGGATCTCGGCCTCCCGGATGGTAACGGGATGGACCTGATCTCTGACCTGCGCGAGACGAACCCGGAGGCTTCGATAGTCGTTCTGAGCGTGGACCTGGACCCGAAGAACCGGGCTCTGGCACTGGAACGTGGAGCCGACGTGGTCCTCGGTAAAGAGGCCTCGATCACTCAGATTGTAGCCGCCGTCCGTAACCTGCAGGCCTGAACCCCGCTAGACAGCCGCAGGCTACTCCCCATCCTCGTGGAACTCTATGGAGGCGTCGACCGACCCTGACCTCCCGGAGATGTCTCGGATCTGACGCTTGATGAAGCGCCGCTGCTCGCTGCCCTTCGGGAACTCGCCGTAGAGCGTTCGCAAACGGCCGTGCTCTTCGTCCAACTCGCTGGAGAGAGCATTGAGGCTGTGGAGCGTGGCGGCATCCAGCCGCCGCTCGAACTCCTCTTCCCGAGCGGACCTGGCCCACTCCAGGGACATCGGCTCTCCATCACTCGCGGACTCTGCGCTAGACCTCCCCAACAACTCCTCTGGCGGCACACCGAGCGTCCGCGCCAGCTTCCGCAGCGTCCCGAAGTGGGGACGCGAGATCCTACCTCCCTCGATCCCGGAGACCGTCGTCGGACTCACCCCAGCCTCCTGGGCCAGCTTCGCTTGAGTCCACATCCGGCGCTCCCGTATCCTCGCCAGGTTCTCGCCCACTCCACTATTCAGCACCTTTAGCCTCCAATCAGTAATACTACTAATATAACAGATCAAAGACATTAATTTGCCAAAAATCTAAAAAATCTGTGCTAAAACTGTTTGACAATTGGATATAGGTGGGTATAATGTGAGCGTAACAGGAGTTGGGCCCAAGGGATGGGTCCGTGGAGAAGGAGGTGTGGAGATGTTGAGTCCGTTCCGAGGTTTTATGGATGTGCAGGGTGAGTTCGACCGGTTGTTCGACGAGATGATGCGAAACCTACCGCGGCGCGGGGGTTCGCAGAAGCCGGTCAAGGCGACGTGGGCGCCGGCGATAGACGTTCTCACCAGGGATGGCGACGTCGTAATCCGGGCCGAGTTGCCGGGGGTGAAGCAGGAAGACGTGGACATCACGCTCTCGCAGGGACTGCTGACGATCTCCGGAAAGTCCGGCGAGGAGCGCGAGGAGGAGCGTGGCGGCTACTACGTCCGGGAGCGGCGCCAGGGTAGCTTCCGCCGGAGCATCTCGCTGCCGGAGGGCACGGATGAGAGCAAGATCCAGGCCCGCTTCGAGGACGGCGTGCTGGAGGTGACGGTCACCGGCGCGGCCGTCGTCGAGGAGCCGAAGCGCATCCAGATAGAAGGCCCCGCTGAGGAGTAACCTCACCGCCAGGCTCACCGGCAGAGAGGCCGGAGCATAATGCTCCGGCCTCTCTTTTTGCGCAACATTCGAGGACTACAAGCTCCGTGGAAGAGATCCATTCGGGTAAACTGGCCGGGATGGAGGAGTTGGAGCGGCGGATAGCGGAGGAGCGGGCGCGGGTCGAGGCCGAGTACCGGATTGTGTTGCAAAACTCGGTACGGTTCGAGAAGAGCATCAGGAACCGCTGGCGGGAGAAGGTCCGGGAGAAGAACGCGCGCATTGCTGCGCTGGAGGCGCGGATCGCCGAGTTGGAGCTAGAGTTGAATAATAGGAGGGGGAGCGTGGATCGGGACGTTAGAGAACGCAAGCTACTGGCGCTGATGTTGAACGATATGGGGCTCTCGGACATCGAGGAGCCGGATATGGTGCGGACGAACGAGGAGGTGGGGGCGCTCTCGGACGAGGAGTTGGACCGGACGCTGGCGTCGCGGCTCGGTCTCGACTACCCGCCCGATGCGGAAGAGTTCGAGCGGGCCTTGCAGGGTGTGGAGGAGCCGGAGAGGGCTTCGTCTGAGGGGCCTGGAGGGTTCACGGGCGCACCGGACATGAGCCACGAGCCGCGGCCCGAGGAGCGGGAAGGCTAGGACGAAGAAGTTTCCGGGAGGCGCGGGGCGGAGATCTCACCCTTCAGGGCATCGGTTTCGGAGGTGAGAGACTTCAGCGTTGTCTGGGCCTCGCTCATGCGGGCGTGCTCGGTGCGGACGAAGCGGGTGTAGGGGGCGATGGCCTCGCGCATACGCTCCAGCGAGCGGTTCAGCTCGGAGTCGAACTGGCGGCGCACGACCTCGGTGAGCTTCTCCCGCAGGGCCTCGGTCTTCTCCCGGAACTCCGCCCGCGCCTTGCGCCGGCGGTTCGGCAGGACGAATAGCCCGTAGCCCGCCAGGACCGCCGCCGCGATGATGCCGGTAACGTCCAGGAAGCGCGTCGTGAACAGGGTGACGACCAGCGCACCGATCCCGAGGGCACCGGCCCCGGAGGCGGCGGTCTGGGCGACGGCGCCCTGGATCGAGACGGCGAGCTTCTGCGACTCGCGTTCGCGGTCGTAGCCGCGGACTACGTTCGT
>CALMWA010000113.1 GCA_937873125.1 uncultured Actinomycetes bacterium
ATCTCAGTCAGTCCGGCCCGAACGAGGTCTTCGGTCCCAACGGTGCGCCGCACCCGCTCTACGAGCCGGTGCTCCACGAGATGGAGCAGATGGACGTCGCGGAGTGGGACCGCCGTACCCGCCGCGCCCACGAGACGCTGCTGCGGATGCAGCGCGGCCTCGGACTCACCGGCGAGGACAAGACCCACCCGACCGACTACGTGCCGCGTTTGATTCCCGCCGGCGCGGAGCACCTCGAACGCGGCGTCGTACAACGCATGCGCGCCCTGAACGAGTTCCTGCGGTGCCTGGAGTCCGGCAAACAGGAGATCGTGCCGGACGAAGTCATAGAGAGCAGCATCCTCTACGATACTTCGCTCCCCACCCGCTTCGGGGACGTGCCGAACCGGCAGATGGGTCTGGATCTCGTCGCCGTCCACGAGGATGGAGTGTGGAGTTACCGGGTCATCGAGGACAACGCGAAGATGCCCGTCGGCATGGAACCCATGTTCATGCTGCGCTCCGTGACCGCCGGCGTACTGCCCGACTCATATGCCGCCCTCAAGGTGCGACCGTTGGATAGTCTGATGCGGCGCTTCGGAGAGGTGTTGCGGGCGGCATCCCCGGCGCCGGACCCGACCCTCGCCATCCTCTCCACCGGTCCCGGCGATCAGTACTATCTGGACCACAATCTCTTCGCCCGCGAGCTGGACGCTATCCTGGCCGAGCGGCATGAGGTCGAGCTGGACCGCGACGGATACCTGGTCCACAAGACGTCCGGTCGTCGCATAGACATCATCTACGAGCGCATCGAAGACGGCCGCATTTACGACGACATTCCCGGCCTCGTCGAGGCGCAGGCCGCGGGCCGGGTGCAGGCCGTCTTCGCCCCGAACCTCGGCATCGCCGACGACAAGGGCGTCTACCCGTTCATCCCGGTAATGATCCAGACATATCTCGGCGAGGAACCCATCCTGGACAATGTCCGCACTTACTCTCTGGCCGTCGAGGAGGATCGCCGCTACGTTATGGACCACTTCGCGGAACTCGTCATAAAGAGCCGCGGCGGCTGGGGTGAAGGACGTACTGATCGCGCCCGAAGAGTCGAAAGCCTCCATCGAGCAGTTCCGCGAGCAGGTCGAAAAGAACCCGGTCGAGTACGTCGCCCAGGAGGTCGTGGAGTTCTCCACCCACGTCCTGTGCGAGACGGATGCCGGCGGTTTCCACCTGCGCGACTCTTACGCGGATTACCGCATCCACGCCCTCGCGCCGGATGCGGATACTGTCGAGGTCATACCCGGCGCGATGACGCGGGTGGCCGTGCCCGGCAGCAAGCTCGTCAACATATCCAGCGGCGGCAAGATGAAGGACACCTGGGTTCTCGGAGCCTGAGATGCGCCGTTCCTTGGCTACATCGTTCCGTGGTATTGTCCGCTGATGGAGTGGTTGCTAATACCGTTTGGCGTGGCTCTGATCCTTGCGGGCCTCATAGACGTGCTGTTCACCGTGCTCCATTACGATGGGTTCGGCTTTATCAGCAGCCGCCTCTACCATCGGCTGTTCAACGTGGTGCGGTTCGTCACGCGGCCGCTGCCGAAGAAATATCGGGAGCTCGGACTCTCGCTGGCGGCGCCGCTCATGGTGCCGGTCACGATCTTCGTCTGGATAGCGCTCGTGTCGTCTGGGTATGCTCTAATCTACTACGCTGGCATGAACACGAATACGTTCTCGTTCTCTAGCTCCAGCCTCGAACCCTCTTTCCTGGAAGCTCTCTACTTGAGTGGCACCGCTATCTCCACCCTGGGGTTCGGTGACGTAACTCCCTTGAGCGCCGCCTACCAGCTACTCGCCGTCTCCGAGGCGCTTATCGGCTTCGGCATCCTGACGCTCGCCATCACCTACGTCCTCGGGATCTACGGAGTCTTACAGCAGCTCGGCATCCTTTCCGCCAGTCTGTACCATCAGGCCCAGGACACCAGCGAGCCGCTGGATATCCTGATCCCGCACTTCCCGAACGGTGAGCACCGCGGCCTGGAGACGCACCTGATGGCCGTCCACCGGGAGCTGGTCGAAATCTACGAGGGCATCCGACGCTACCCCATCGTCTACTACTATCACAGCCGCCGCGCCTACCGCTCCCTGCCCTACACCTTCCGCATGCTCGGCGGCATGGCAGCGGCCCTGCGCTGGGGGCTCCCGAAAGACCACCCCGGCAGCCAGACCCCCTGGCTCCCCACCCTCCTGACCGGCCTGGATAACGTAACTTCTTACCTCGACGAGCGCTTCCTCTCCGAACATCTCGAAGGGAGCCCGGAGCCCGTCCCGTTCGAGACCTTCGAGGCCGTCTACTCTCGCGGCAAGGAGCCCGCCGACCCCTGGCTAGACCGCTTCATCCACATCAGCTTCTACATGTGCGAGATGGTTCGTCTCGAAGACCGGCCGGATACGGAGGAAGCCTACGAGCGCTACACGGAGTGGCTTCCTTTCGCGCACCGCAACCGGGAGTTCTTCGAGGCCAGCGCGAAAGACCTCGGCTACGAGTTAGATGATCTCGACCGCAGCCCCGGCGAGAGGCTCTTCTAAGAGTGGAGTGTTCTAAGCGAGGAGCGGCGGCAAGCCCGGCTCTAGCGGTCTTCGAGGCCGTTCTGGAAGGCTGTCCAGGCGAGGGTGGCGCATTTTATGCGGGAGGGGTATTGGATCACGCCCTTCAAAGCCGCCAGGTCATCCATCTCGGGGAACTCTTTATCGCCGACCATCATTTCTTTGAAACCTGAGATTTCGGCCTCCGCTTCCTCGCGGTTTTTGCCGAGTAGTCGCTCGGTCATCATTGAAGCGGAGGCCTGGCTTATGGAGCATCCCCGACCGCTGAACTTCACGTCCGCCACCTTGTCGCCGTCGAAGTTGGCGTAGACCGTTATCTCGTCGCCGCAGAGCGGATTTAGGAGGTGCTCCTCGAGCTCCGCCCCTTCCAACTCGCCCCGGTGTCGGGGGCGCTGGTAGTGGTCCATGATCACCTGAGTGTACAGTTCTCGCATCATGCCCATAACGTTATACCGCGAACGGCCGGAAGAACTCGCGCGCGTGAGAGATCGCCTCGACCAGCGTGTCCACCTCGTCCTCGGTGTTGTATAGGTAGAAGCTCGCCCGCGCCGTAGCCGGCACACCGAGCCGGCGCATTAGGGGCTGGACGCAGTGATGACCGCTTCTTATAGCGATCCCCTCGTCGTTCAGTAGCTGCGAGAGGTCGTGCGGGTGTACGTCCGGCAGCGAGAAAGAGACCAACCCCGTTCGGCCCTCCTTCGGGCCGTAAGTCGTTATGCCCTCGATATCCGAGAGCCGCCGGTAAGCGTACTCTCCCAACCGCCGCTCGTGCTCCCGCACGTGCTGCATGCCGAGACCTTCCAGGTAGTCCACAGCCGCGCCCAGACCGATGGCCTGGGCGATGTTCATGGTCCCGGCCTCGAACTTGTACGGGAGATCGTTCCAGGTCGAGTAGTCTAGGTGGACCTCCCGGATCATCTCCCCGCCGCCCATGAACGGGTCCATCTCTTCAAGCAACTCCGGCCGGCCCCACAACACGCCCACACCCGTCGGCCCGAGCATCTTGTGTCCGCTGCACGCGAAGAAGTCGCAGCCTAGAGAGGCCACGTCCACCGGCGTGTGAGGCGCGCTCTGCGCCCCGTCCACCAGCATCAACGCCCCAACCTCGTGCGCCAACGCGGCCAGCTTCTCCACCGGGTTGATGGTCCCAAGCACGTTCGAGGCGTGGATGGCGGCGACCATTCTGGTACGCGGGCCGATCAGGCGTTCCGCCTCCTCCATATCGAGCGTTCCGTCATCCAGTACCGGGATGAAGTGCAGCTTCGCGCCTGTCGCCTGCGCGGTTAGCTGCCAGGGCACCAGGTTCGAGTGATGCTCGGATTCGGTGAGCACAACTTCGTCGCCCTCGCGCAGGAACTTGCGGCCCCAGGCGTAGGCGACGAGGTTTATGGACTCGGTCGTGCCACGGGTGAAGATGAGGCCGGTGGTATCCGGCGCGCCGAGAAAACGGCCGAGCTTCCCCCGCGCCTCCTCGTAGGCCGCCGTCGCCTCCTCGGCCAAAAGATGTACGGCGCGGTGGATGTTCGCGTTGTGAAGCTCGTAGTACTCGCTCAAGGCGTTGATGACCTGCCGCGGCTTCTGGGATGTGGCGGCGTTGTCCAGGTAGACGAGCGGTTTCTCTCCCACCCGTCGGTTCAGGATGGGGAAGTCGCGTCGGATCTTCGCTACGTCGTACATCGCTATCTCCCGTCGACCGGACGTGCCGCGACCGGTCCTCGCTCGGTGGACCTCACAGGAACATCTCCCTCACTTCTTCCCAGCTCTCCACGCGTGGGTATCCCTCGACGCCGATGTTGTGCGGCGCGGAATACAGCACGCCCTGCCCCATGAAGTTCTCGAAGTGTCTGGCGTTGTCGTCTATCAGGAAGTCGGCGCGGATAATGCTCTTGTCGCCGCAGAAGACGACGTTGCTGGCCGGTATGAACGGGAAGTGTTCCTCAAGCCACCGGAACTTGGCGGCGAACGAGGTGGGAACCTCCATGGCCGCCGTGGTCACGAAGACTTCGTACCGCTGCATCAGATCCGAGATGACCCGCTGGCTGCCAGGCATGACCTCCAGGTCGCCGAAGAAGTCCTCCGCCACCAGGAACGTTTCCAGCTTCTCCACGCGCTCTCCGGCTACAGCCTCGCGCAGCTTCTTTCCCCGCAGGCCGTCGGCGGTTACGTTCTCGCCGAACTCCGCGTTGTAGAGGCCCACGTGCTTGGTGAGCGTGTCGGCGATCACCTCGTCCATGTCTATGGCGATCCGTTGTCTCATGAACGTACTCTGCCCCGACTCCCTAACCCCTGCGCCGTCCCCTGCCGCCGAGCTTGACCCGTTTCTCGTTCAGCGCGACGTACACGTATCCATCCTGGACCTTAACCTCGTGCTTCGGAACGGGTTTCACGGCGGGGAGGCTCTTCGCCGCGCCCGTCGTCACGTCGAACTTCGCGCCGTGGAGCGGGCACTTGACCTCCGAACCGGTGAACTCGCCCTCGCTCAGGTGCGCGAACTGGTGGGTGCAGACGTCCTCGAAGGCGTGCAACTCCCCGTCCACGTTGCACAGCGCCACGAAACGGTCCTCGACGGTGTACTGATGGATCTCACCCGGCGATACCTCGCCCTCCGTCGCCAGCTTGTGGAATTCCGCCATGTTCTTACGCCGCCCGTTCCTCGAAGCCCAGACCGATCTTGCCCTCGATAGCCCGGTCCAGCTTCTCCTTGAGACCCTTGAGCGGTATCTTGCTCGTTATCTCCCCGAAGAAGCCGAATACTACGAGCTTCTCGGCCTCACGGCGCGGGATGCCGCGGCTCATCAGATAGAACAAGTCCGTCTCGTCCACCTGACCCGTCGTCGAGCCGTGCGAACACTTCACGTCGTCGGCCATGATCTCCAGGTTCGGCAAGCTCACCGCAAACGCATCGTCTGTGCCCAGGATCAAGTTCCGGTTCGTCTGATAGGCGTCCGTCTTCTGCGCCCCCGGCTCGACCCGGATGAGCCCGGAGAAGACCGCGAGCGACTCGTCGCGCAAGGCGCCCTTGTACAAAAGGTCCGAGTGCGCGTTGGGCGAGATGTGGTCCTGAAGCGTGTGATGGTCGAGAACCTGGTTCTGGTCGGCGAAGTAGATACCGAGCATCTCCGAGTCGCTGCCCGGTGCCGTCAAGCCCGCTTCCACGTTGGTGCGCGAGAGTTGCGACCCGAACGAGACCACGAGGCTCTTTATGGTCGCGTCCTTCTCCGTTTCGCTGCGGATGGTGTTGAAGTGGAGCACGTTGCGCTCCCAGTTCTGGAGCGACACGTAGCGCAACGAGGAGCCCTCGCCCACGTACAACTCGACCGCGCCGTTGCTGAACGCCGGGTCTTCCGCGTCGGCCGAAGCGTACTCGTCGATATATGTCACGGACGAGCCCTCCTCGACCACGACGAGGGTGCGCGGCATGATCGAGCCGACGACATCGAGCCACCGGTAGCTCTGGATCGGGACCTCCACGTCCACCCCGCGCGGCACGTATAGGAAAGACCCACCCGCGAAAGCCGCCGCCGACAGCGCCGCGAACTTGTCGTAGTCCTCCGGTACCAACCCGAACAGCTTCTCCTTCACCAGCTCCTCGTGTTCCGCGAGCGCCGTGTGCAGATCCGTGAAGATGACGCCCTTGCGCGAAAGTTCCTCGTCAATCCGGCTAAACGCCGTCTCGGAGTTGTGCTGCACCAGCAGGGCCGAGTTCTCCTCGCCTTCCTCGATCAGCGTCCGCACAGCCTTGGGGAGATCCGCCTCGCTCGTCGCGGCCGGGCTCGGGGCGTAGGGCAGGAAGTCTTCTATCTGAACGTCCGAGATGTCTGTGTAGCGCCACGCCTCATCACGAAGGCTCGGCATCGGCAACTCCTCGAAGACTCGCCACGCGTGTAGGCGCTTCTCCGTGAGCCAGCCCGGCTCGCTCTTGAACGAAGACAACGCCTCTACCGTCTCCGCGCTTATACCCTTACTCTTCAGAACCTCCGGCACGCTGTTTGCGATCATGTATCACCTTTCCTCGTAAAAACGGGACGGACTCCCGGAAGAGCCCGCCCCACCAAACTGCTCTGCGACCTACAACTTGCGGCTCTTAGCCGACCGAGCCTTCCATCTCCAGTTGGATCAGGCGGTTCAGCTCTATCGCGTACTCCAGCGGAAGCTCCTTGGCTATCGGCTCGATGAAGCCGTTGACGACCATCGCCATCGCCGCCTCTTCCGAGAGCCCGCGGCTCATGAGGTAGAAGAGCTGATCCTCGCCGACCTTCGAGACCGTCGCCTCGTGCTCGGTGTTGACCTTCTTCTCCTCGATCTCGATGTACGGATACGTGTCCGTCCGCGCGTTCTCATCCAGCAAGAGCGCGTCGCACTCGACCCGGCTCTTGGAGTTGACCGCGCCCTCGTGCACCTTCAGAAGACCGCGGTAAGTCGAGCGCCCGGTCCCCTTGGAGATGGACTTGGAGGTGATGAGGCTGGAGGTGTTCGGCGCGGCGTGGACGACCTTGCCGCCCGCGTCCTGGTGCTGCCCGTCACCGGCGTAGGCGACGGAGAGGATCTCGCCGCGAGCGCCCTCGCCCATCAGGTACACCGCCGGGTACTTCATCGTGAGCTTGGAGCCCAGGTTGCCGTCAACCCACTCGACGGTCGCGTTCTCCTCGGCGACCGCGCGCTTCGTAACCAGGTTGTAGGTGTTGTGCGACCAGTTCTGGATGGTCGAGTAGCGGATGCGTGCGTTCGGCTTCGCTATAAGCTCCACGACCGCCGAATGCAGGGAGTTCGAGGTGTACGTCGGGGCCGTGCAGCCCTCGATGTAGTGAACCGAAGATCCCTCGTCGGCGATGATGAGCGTCCGCTCGAACTGGCCCATGTTCTCCGCGTTGATGCGGAAGTACGCCTGCAGCGGGATGTCGATGTGGACCCCCGGCGGGACGTAAACGAACGAGCCGCCCGACCACACCGCGCTGTTGAGTGCGGAGAACTTATTGTCGTCGGCCGGGATGATGGTTCCGAAGTACTCGCGCACGATATCCTCGTGCTCGCGCAGACCACTGTCCATGTCCATGAACACGACGCCGGCCTTGTCCCACTCTTCCTTGAGGGAGTGGTAGACGACCTCGGACTCGTACTGCGCGCCGACGCCGGCGAGTGTCTCGCGCTCGGCCTGCGGGATACCAAGTTTCTCGAAGGTGTTCTTGATGTCGTCCGGCACGTCGTCCCAGGTTCGGCCCTGGTTCTCCATCGGGCGGATGTAATAGTAAATCTCGTCGAAGTCCAACTCCGAGAGGTCGCCGCCCCACTGCGGGGTCGGCTTCTCGAAGAACGACTCTAGAGCCTTCAGCCGATACTCCAGCATCCACTCCGGCTCGTTCTTGTGCTTGGAGATCATGGCGACGATCTCCGCGTCGATACCCTTCCTCGGGGTCTTGAAGAAGTACTCCTCCGGGTCGCGGAAGCCGAACTTGTACTCGTCTAACCCAAGCTCCTGGATTGTCTTGTCTTCTGGCATTCTCTCGTCCCTTCCCTGGCTTCCCTAGCTCTGCGTGCCCGCGCCGAACTCTTGGCGCACGTAGTCGTAGCCCTTGTCCTCCAGCTCCAGAGCGAGTTCCTTGCCGCCGCTGGTTACGATCCGGCCGTCCAGCATGACATGCACGTGATCCGGCTCAATGTAGCGTAGGATGCGCTGGTAGTGCGTGATGATGACCGCGCTGAACTCCGGCCCCCGAAGCTCATTAACGCCCTTCGCCACGACCTGCAACGCGTCTATATCGAGACCCGAGTCGGTCTCGTCCATGATGGCAAGCTTGGGCTCCAGCATGAGCATCTGGAGGATCTCGTTGCGCTTCTTCTCGCCGCCGGAGAACCCTTCGTTCAGGTACCGCTCCGCGAACTTGGGGTCCATCTGCATGATCTTCATCTTCTCTTGGATGAGCTTGTACATCGCCATCGGCGACAGCTCCTCCTCCCGCACGGAGTTGACGGCAGTCCGCAGGAAGTTCGCCACGGAGACACCCGGTACTTCGCTCGGATACTGGAACGCCAGGAACATGCCGAGTTTGGCCCGCTCATCGGCCTCCAACTCGAAGACGTCTTCGCCCATGAAGGTGATGGCGCCGCCCGTTACCTCGTAGCGCGGATGGCCCATGAGGACGTTCGAGAGCGTGCTCTTTCCAGAACCGTTGGGACCCATGATCGCATGGATCTCACCTTTACCGACCTCGAGATCCAACCCCTTCAGAATCTCCTGGCCGTCGATCTCCGCCCGCAAACCTTCTATCTTTAGCATCAAACCCCTGCCGTTCACTCTTGTAAAAACTTTGCTACTGCGAAGCTATTAAATCACAGCACCCTACCCCTCACAACGTAAAGAGATCACGATCAAGAACTTCTCCTGAAATCCGCGAAATCCGCCTGTATATCAGGACTCCGTGACCTCGATCACGCCGAAAGAGATACTCCTGCGACCCATTGTCAGCACTTCGCATAGCATCCCGTTTGTAACACCGAAACGTGCCGTTTACCGGTGTCTAACGGGAACGATTCCCAACAAAAGCCGAAACGAACAATTTCAGTCGGATACTCTCCAGCGCTCCATCTCGCGTTGGATAAAGTATTCGACGAGTGTCTGGTAGATCTTTTCTACCACGCCGGGGTCCAGGTCTTCCTCTTCGGCCCACTGGCGGCGCTGTTCGAGCATGGCCTTCTGGCGTTCCGGTGCGCGGACGCTCGACTCGCTGGTCTTGAATTGCGCCGCGGCCTCGACGTAGTGGACGCGGCGGCCGATGAGCGTGATGATCTCGTAGTCCAGGGCGTCGATCTCCCGCCGCACGTCTTCTATGCCGGCGCAATCCTCGGGAGGTTTGATACTCTCGGGATTCACAACCGTACCGGCCCGAGAGACGAGACGGTAGTCTCGCCGACCTTCAAGGGAGCTTCGAGGTCGGCGTTGCGAGAGAGGTAGCCGAGGGCGAAAATTTTACCATCCAGCGATAGCGGGGCGACACTGGTGATCCTGCCGACCGCCTTGCCGTTCTGGATGATATCCGCACCTTGTTCGGCTGGCGTACCCACGAAAGCGAGCCGGTGGAGCGTCTTGTTGGGGTGGCCTCGATAGTGCATTCGGGCGACCGTCTCCTGGCCAGGATAGCAGCCCTTCCCGAAGTCCGCGGCCCTTTCGAGGAGGCCGGTCTCACCGGGGAAGTTCTCGGGTGTGACGTCCGCTCCGTAGCGGGGGACGCCGGCTTCGATCCTTGCCGTCTCGTACGGGTCAAAGTCTGCCGGAACAGCGCCTCTATCGAGTAGATAGTCCCTGGCGGCGGAAATGATGCTTGATGGGCCGATCAGGTCGTAACCCGGTACGGGTGCTGCCACCCCGACCGCGAGTACGGACCCGTCCGCGGCTTCCAGCTCTGTAGTTTCGTGCTCGGTGAGGTCCGGTCCACCGAGCAAACCCTTCGCTTCAGGCCCGTAGAGGCCCAGGATGCTCCAGGGTTCGGTGGCGCCGGAGAGGTCTTCGAGCTTCACTCGGGAGAACGGTGCGTAGCGGCCGAGGGTTTCCTTGGCGGCGGACGCGCCTCCGGCCTCGGTGACGATCACGATATCCTTGCCGTGCTTGATGATGCGCAGGTCCGAGAGGATGCGGCCTTTCGGGTTCAGCAGCATGGCGTAGACGCCGCGGTTCACTTCCTTCGGCACGTCGTTGGTCAGAATGGCGTTCAGCATGCCGGCCGGGTCCTTGCCCGAGAGCCGCAGCAGCGCGCGCTCCGGATGTTCCACGACGGCGGCGCCGCTCTTCAGCGCGGCATATCCCTCCACAGTTGCTGTCTGACCGGTATGATGGGAACTATCTCTGAAATCTTCCATAACGCTATTCTAGGATACAGAGGGAGATGCGGTAGTGGAGAGAGCCTCACAGGCCGCCTTGTAGCGGGCGGCGGAGTTTTGTACTAGACTACCGGCTTGTAGATGTAAGATGGTCAGCGCCGGTGGAACGCCGCCTGGAAATTCGGAGGCGGCATTTTTATTGGACTGGCCCGCAACAAGAAAGGTGGGCTCCAGTAAATGGCCCAGGGAACAGTCAAGTGGTTCAACGATGAGAAGGGCTTCGGCTTTATCTCTCCCGACGATGGTGGCGAGGATCTCTTCGTCCACTACACCGGCATAGCCGGTAGCGGGTTCAAGTCTCTGGAAGAGGGCGCCAAGGTATCTTACGAGGCGACCCAGGGCAAGAAGGGGATGCAGGCGGACAACGTCTCTGCTCTCTAGGCGCTCTCGGAGCCGAAAGCCTCAAGGACCGGGTCTATCCCGGTCCTTTTTCTTTGCCGAGTTTTCCTCAATGAGCCCGAAAGCCCGCCGCGCATCGGAGTAGACCTGGGGCAGTGGCAGCCCGGACTCTTTAGCCAGCCGCCCGGCGTCCTCGTACTCGGGGGCCACGACGAAGTCCGCGCCATCCAGGCTCCCCACCTTCACTCGGCAGACGCCGTAGGGGAGATCCACCCTGACGATGCGGCGTTCGGCGACGGTCCGTCCGACCGTGTGATGTCGGACCCCGAGCGTGCCGATCTCCCGCATCATGCTCCGTGCCAGCCGCTCTCTGTCCGCGCTCCGCACCAGCGCACAGATTTTGTATGCTGCGCGGCCCTTCTTCATGAAGATGGGCTCCAGCCAGGCATCGAGAGCCCCGGCGCGTAGTAGAGTCTCGACCGAAGCCCCTAGCAGTTCGCCGGAAGCGTCGTCCACGTTCGCCTCCAGCGTTTCCACGCCGCCCTCCGAGCCCTCGATCTCGCCGACGACGGCCCGTAGGAGGTTCGGAACGCTCTCGAACCGCGCCTGTCCCGCTCCGTAGCCGACACTGCTCAGGGTCATCGGCGGGGCCGCATCCGTGAACCCGCCGCCGGTGAGGGCGTGCATGAGCGCGGCTCCGGTCGGGGTGGTCATCTCGCGCCGTTCCTCCGTCCAGCGCACGCGGGAGCCTTTGAGGATTTCGAGGGTCGCCGGGCCGGGGACGGGGAGCTTGCCGTGAGCGGCCTCCACCACACCGCTGCCCATCGGGAGCGGACCGCAGCTTACGGAGGAGGCGTCCAGAAGCTCCAGCGCCACACAGCTTCCAACGACGTCCACGATGGAATCCACCGCGCCCACCTCGTGGAAAGTCACTTCTTCCGGCTCTTCACCGTGAACCGCGCCTTCGGCGACGGCGAGACGCAGGAAGGCGGCGGTCGCGCGCTGCACCGCCCGTTGCGGGAGGTTGGCGGACGAGATCAACAAGGCCCGCACGTCCCGGAAGGTGCGGTGGGTGTGTTCTTCGGGGTTTGTTACGGTCAGGTGCAAGGCCGCCACGCCGTCCAGCTCGACTGGCTCAGCGTGTAGCTCGAAGGGCACTCCGAGACCCCGCAGGATGTCGGAGACCTGGTCTAGAGGAGCCCCGGCGTGGATAAGGCTCGCCAGGGTCATGTCGCCCGCGGCGCCGCCGACGGGCTGGAAGTGGACGTGGGTCAAGTCGCGCTCTCTGGTAGGCGGGAGTCTGGGCGCGGGACGGCGTCCGGGAGAGCCGGAAAGGTTACGCCGTTAGTTCCGGCCGCTGGAGATCTTGCGGGCGGTCATGAGAACCGCCGTCAGCGCGAAGACGAGCAGGACGAGCGGCCGGGGATCGCTCTTTACGGCGTCGGTGAAGGGGGCCGGGTTACGTTTGCGCCCGGCCTCTTGCGCCATTTTCACCTGACGGCGGGCAGAGTTGGCTATGCTGCGGCCGAGCCCGGTCAACGCCCCCTTTACACGCTCCTTGAGCTTCGTCGAGACTTGCTTGCCGACGACCTGCGGCTTCGTGTGCTGCTTCAGGTCGCGTACATCCGGGGCCATGCGGCCACGAATCTCGAACATCTCCCTCTCTATGCGCTCCGGTATCTCGCTCATGACTTGAACTGCCCCTTCAGCCACTCGATGTTCTGTTGCATGGTCCTAATGGTGCGGTGGGGTTTGGGATCCAAGCCCCTCAATTGCCCGGCGCCCGCCCCGGCGAGTATCCCGCCGATCACGAGCAATATACCAGAGACGATGAGCGCCGAGAGCCACAGCCCAAGCCCGGCCACTTCGTTCAGCACGTATACCCCGGTCAACGAGATGAACACGAGAAACAAGTGCAGAAAGACCGCCCCGACGACCAGAAGCCCCGTGGCGATGCCAGCTTTCTTGCCGACGGGCGCTAGTTCGGTCTTCGCCAACTCCATCTGCTTGCTCGCAAGCTCCTGGAGCTGCGGCCTCAGAGCGTCGACTATCTCTTTTATACTCCGGTCCGAAGGCTCCGGTCCCTCCCTTAACTCCCGGCCAAACTCTGCTACTCGTTCTCGTCCCTGCGCCACGGCTCTCCTTTCGGCATCCAAGACACTATATTAGCGCCTCTTTACCCCCGCCGCTTACCGCATAACCTCCGGCATTGCGGTCCCGGCGCCCTACCGCGCGGCTGTTGGCTAGACGTATAGTATCCAACATATCATAAAGCCCGCAAGTTGCCGCGATGATGTAACATGAGAGTACGAGTACAAATGGGGCCGTGGAGGATTCGAGAGGAGAGGGCATGAAACTATATCTGGCGCTGGGCGTTTCTTCCGGGGATCTGGTCGCCTTCGCCGGCGCCGGGGGAAAGTCCAGCGCCATACGGATGATCGCGGCCGAGCTCTCCAGAGACGGCATGAAGATCCTGGTGGCACCGACGACCAAGATGATGGTCTCGGAGGTCGAGGAGATGGGTCCTCTGGTGACTTCGAAAGACCCGAAGGAGCTTCGAGTTTCGATAAAAGATGCATTCTCCGGCTCCGGCGTGGTGGTGGCCGGTGGCGGCCTCATCTCGAAGGGTAGGGTTGACGGGATCCCACCGGACTCGTTCGGTTCCCTGATGGATCTCGCCGACGTCATCTTGGTTGAGGCGGACGGTTCCCGGCACCGTCCGCTGAAGGGTACGGCTGACCACGAGCCCGCAATACCGGACGCTTCGACGCTGGTCGTCGCCGTGGGCAACATCCGGGCTCTCGGCAAGCCGGTGGACGAAGAGAACGTTCACCGGCCACAAGTATTCTCCGACCTCACCGGGATCGCCCTGGGACAGAGCGTCACGGCGCGGGCCTTCGCCCACGCGCTCGCCGCCGGCTCGTTAGGAAAAACTCCTCCCGACGCACAACCGGCCGTCCTCATCACAGGCGTGGAGCCTGGCCGCAGCATGGCCGACGCTTCGGTGGTTACGCGGGAGATCTGGCGCCTCGGCGTCAAAAGGGTCGTCCTCAGTTCCCTGACCCAGGAATTCCCCGGAAGGGTCTGGATCCCCTAACTACCGTCCCCCATCAATAGTTTTCTCGGCAAGTCTTGACCTAACCTCACTGTTTATGTATCATTGTGTCATAGTTACGATACAATAGATTGAAAGGAGTTATAGAGTGGCGTTATGGCTGGACGTTGACGGGCGGAGTGGGGTGCCGATCTACGTCCAGATCGTGGGTCAGGTTCGGCGGGCGGTGGAGGTTGGTGGGTTGGAGGCTGGGGAGCGGCTGCCGACGGTGCGGGCTCTGGCCGAGGAACTAACCGTCGCGCCGAACACCATCGTCAAGGCGTACAACGAGTTGCAGAGGATGGGGCTCATAGAGAGCCGTCCCGGTGTCGGGACGGTCGTCGCCGAGGGTGTCGAGGAGAAGGCGCGGGAGCAGAGAATAGAGGCGCTAAACGAGAGGTTGAGCGAGCTGGTGCGGGACGCGGTGGGGTTGGGGATCTCCGAGGACGACCTCTGGGGACGGCTGGACGCGGAGTTCGACCGCTTCTACGGGCGGACGGCGAGTCGGGAGGACGCATGATGGACGAGATGGTGGGCCGAGAGACCGAGGAGGCCGGGCGTCCGGCGCCCGCGATAGAGGTGGAAGACCTCATGGCGAGCTACGGGTGGAAGCGAGCGGTGGACGGCTTGAACCTGACGGTGCCACAGGGTTCGGTCTACGGGTTTCTGGGACCGAACGGGGCGGGGAAGACGACGACCATAAAAACTCTTATGGGATTCCGGGGGCCGGATGGCGGGCGCGCCAGCGTGCTGGGTTACGACGTGGCCGAGGATGAGCCTGGAGGTGCGCGCCAGAGTGGGGTTCGCCAGCGAGGTCAACAGCCTTTACGACGGGATGACCGTGCCGCGGCTGTGCGCGTTCTGCCGGGACGTGAGCCGGAACTGGGATCAAGGTCTGGTAGACCGCTACATTGGCGTCTTCGGGCTGCCGGCCGAGGGAAAGGTCCGCAAGCTCTCAAAGGGCCAGAAGGCGCAGCTACAGCTCTGCGTGGCCCTGGGCAGTGACCCGGAGGTACTGATCCTGGACGAGCCGACATCCGGCCTCGACCCGGTGGCACGGCACGCCTTTT
>CALMWA010000114.1 GCA_937873125.1 uncultured Actinomycetes bacterium
AACTCTCCGAATGATCGAGGATTCCGTGCCCGCTTTCCGAATTGGAGGCATCGCGTCCCTATCCGCGCAGCCTCTAATCTCGCCATCAATATCCCTTTCTCATGTTGTTTGCCCGACGCGACCTATCCACCCGCTAATCGGATTACGTTTACGGAGTTGGTGCTGCGAGAGAGGTAGTAGAGACCTCCATCATCCCCAACCTGGATGTCAACTGTGCCGAATCTCGGGGTGGTGGCAAAGGACGAGACACGCCCGGTGCGGGAGTCAAGGCGACGGATCCAACCGTTGCAGAAGTCTGCGAAGAAGTAGTCGCCGACGAAACGGGTCGGGAAACGAACAGTAGCGGGATTGTAGAACGCGCCACCCGTTATGGCACAGCCGGTCGTGGCGGGCTTGCCGTCATGCCGGTAGGCGAAGATCGGAGCGCGGTACTTCTGGTCTCTCTCCGGCCCCTCATAGCGCGGCCAGCCGTAGTTCGCACCCTTTACGCCACGGTTGATCTCCTCCCACCGGGTCGCCCCCACGTCGTTGATGTATATCTTGCCGCTGCCCGGCTGCACGGCGAAACTAAACGGGTTCCTGAGTCCTAGCGCCCATATCGCCTCATTACGCCCGGAGGTCTGCTTTACGAACGGATTGTCGCGGGGGATCGAGCCGTCTTTGTTTATGCGGAGTAGCTTCCCCTTGAGGTTCTTGAGCGACTGCGCATTACTCTCCTGGGCGTTTTCCCCGACGGCGATGTAGAGCTTGCCGCCGCGCCCGAAGTGGATTGCTCCGCCGTTGTGGTTCTGTCGCTCGGACAGGTCGTTGAGCTCGAGTATGGTACGCATGCTCCCGCCAGCCGCAACGTCGCCGCTCGCCGTGAACCGCGCGACCCGGTTGTGAACGCGCGGAGTCTTCGCCGTATAGTAGACGTATACGTAGCCGTTGGACGCGAAATTCGGGTCTACCGCCACGCCGAGTAGCCCTCTCTCGCCTCTAGAATCCGTCTTGACCGTGACGAACGGTTGAGAGAGCAGCCGGCCATCCTTCACCACGCGCAACTTTCCGCCCTGCTGGGCCACGAAAATTCTGCCGTCCGGAGCGAAGGCCATCGCCGTGGGTTCCGATAGACCGCCCACGACCTTCCCTTGTATGAAACCCTTTAGTACCTTTGCCGAGGCCTGCTCCGAAGCCAGGGTCACCGTCACTGCCGCCGCGATGGCAATCGCCATGCTCATGCACAACACCAGACAGAGGTTGCGAGTTGCATGCCCGGAGAAGGAAACGCCTTGCGAGTTGCTCACTCGCCGTATAAACCAGTTCAAAGCCACCTCTTGAGTTGCGGGGATCGATGCCGCCTGAATACTAACAGCATGTGAAACGTTCGCTACGTGTGAGGCGACACATTTGGGACGGCTCCAAGATGTTTTCTCATGCGAATGTTCGGGGAAGCTGTAGCGCCTGGTCGAGGCGACGCAGGTACTGTCCCTCCGGAATCTCGACGGCGCCCATGCTGGCTAGGTGGTCGTTCTGGATCTGGCAGTCCAAAAGCACGTAGCCACGCTCCCGTAGACGCTCAACAAGGTGTACGAGGCATACTTTCGATGCGTCGCTGCGGTAACTGAACATTGACTCCCCCATGAACGCCCCGCCCAACGCCACGCCGTAGAGTCCTCCGGCCAGCTTATCATCCCGGTATGCCTCGACGGTGTGGGCCTTGCCAGCGAGATGGAGGCGCATAAATCCGGCGATGATTTCGGCGTTTATCCACGTCTCGTCCCGGTCGGCGCAGGCCCGGATCACGGCCTCGAAGTCCCGGTTGACGTGTACTTCGTAGATGCCCTTGCGGATTACGCGCGCGAGGGATTTGGAGACCCGCAGCGAATCCAACTCCAAGACGGATCTCGGATTGGAGCGGTAGAACTCTATCCGTCCGTAGCCGTCGGCCATCGGGAACGCGCCCGCCCGGTAACAGGCCTCCAGGATCTCCGGCGTCAGCATCATGTCTGGAATATTAATGCGTTGCACAACAGGCGCGCACGGCGCCTATTTCCGGACTCACTGGGGATTTCGGGCGAAGAGCAGGTGCGTCCCGCGACCCGGCACGGGCAGAATCTCGACCGCCTCGAAACCCGCCTCCCGGAGCCAGGACTCATATTCTGTGGCGGTGTAGGTTCCGCCGCGCGGCGTTAGAACGAGCATGTTGACGGCGAAGAGCGCCGCGTCCTCACTCATGCCCCGCAGGAACTCCCGGATCACGAGCGTTCCGCCCGGCGCGAGCGATCGGCGCATGCGGATGAAGAGCGCGCGGTTCTCCTCCGGACCGTACA
>CALMWA010000115.1 GCA_937873125.1 uncultured Actinomycetes bacterium
CAGCAGCGCCACCGAGAAAGACGCCCAGAATATCGCCTACTACAAGAACCCGGAATTGGACGACATCTTGAGGCAGGGCGCGACGACCGTTGACGAGAACGAGCGCCGCAGGCTCTACGAGCAGGCGCAGGAGATCATCTACAACGACGCCCCGTGGGTCCCGATCGAGTACGCCGAGGTGCCGCTGGGCTACCAGGCGAGCGTCTCGGGTGTTACGCCCAACCCGGTCGGCAACGAAGAGTTTACCTCCGTCCGCCTGGGCGGCGAGGGCACGTAAACGTAGCGTTCGGCGCGGGGAGCGTTCTTGCTCCCCGCCTCCGCGGAGGTACGTAAGAGCTGGCGACTTTTATTGGACGCAGGATTCTGCAACTCATCCCCGTGCTTCTAGGGGTGTCAATCGTCGTGTTCGTCATGGTGCGGGCGATACCCGGAGACCCGGCGCAGATACTGTTGGGACAGACCGCGACGCCGGAGCGGGTCGCGGAGCTTAGAACCCGGCTCGGGCTCGACGAGCCGTTGCCCGTCCAGTACTTACGCTTTCTCGGAGACGCCGTAACCGGCGATCTCGGCAACTCCCTCACCGCCGGCCAACCCGTAACGTCCGTGCTGCTGGAGCGCTTCCCCGCGACGCTGGAGTTGACGCTCGCGGCGTTGCTGTTCGCGGTGGCGGTCGGGGTGCCGGTCGGGGTCATAGCCGCTGTCCGGCAGTACTCGCTTATCGACAAGGTCACGTCTATCATAGCTCTGGCGGGCGTCTCGATGCCGGTCTTCTGGCTCGCGTTGGTTTTGGTCGTGATCTTCACGGTACAGGTTGACTGGCTGCCGTTTCCCGGAAGGATCGGCAACGATACCTCGTTCACGAGCTTCACCGGCGTCTACCTTTTGGACACCCTCATTACGTTCAACCTTCCGGCGTTCTGGGACGTGTTGAAGCATCTAATCCTCCCGGCCGTCGCCCTGGGTACGATCCCCATGGCGGTAATAACGCGCATGACGCGGAGCAGCATGCTGGAGGTTATGGGCGAGGACTACGTCCGTACCGCCCGCGCCAAGGGCGTCGTGCCCTGGCGGGTCGTCTTCCGCCACGCCTTGAGAAACGCGATGCTGCCGACCGTTACCGTTATAGGCCTGCAGTTCGGGCTCCTGATGAGCGGGGCGATTCTGACGGAGACCATCTTCGGATGGCCCGGCGTCGGACAGATCGCGCTGCAGTCCGTCAACCAGCGGGACTATGCCATGATCCAGGGCGTAGTCCTCTACGGCGCGACGTTCTTTGTTCTGGTGAACCTGCTCGTGGACGTACTCTACGCGGTACTCGACCCGCGGGTAAGGTACTAGAGGATGGGGGCTACCCGTGGCTGAGGCGCAGGTCAGGGAGACGCCTATCGTGGCCGGTGTCGAGACGCGCAGCCAGTGGGCCGACTTCCGCAAGACTTTTCTGAGCAACCGTCTGGCCCTCTTCGGGCTGGTGGTAATAACTTTCTTTGTCCTGGTGGCGGTCTTCGCCCCCCTGCTCGCCCCCTACGATCCCGTGCGCGACCAGAGCCTCTCCGAACGTTTCGCGGGACCCAGCGCCGAGCATCTGCTCGGTCAGGACGAGCTCGGGCGGGACATACTATCGCGCATGATCTACGGCGCCAGGATCTCCCTGACGGCCGGCCTGGCCGCGGTCATATTCGCCACGGTCGGCGGCACCATCGTGGGGCTCATCGCCGGTTACGCCGGCGGCTGGGTGGACTCGGTACTGATGCGCCTGATGGACGTGCTGCTCGCTTTCCCGAGCATCCTGCTGGCGATAGTGATCGTCAGCATCCTCGGCCAGGGACTGACCAACGCGCTGCTCGCGGTCGGGATCATCCTCCTGCCCCAGATGGCCCGCGTGGTCCGCTCAGCGGTGATCAGCGTGCGCGAGCGGGATTACGTGGAGGCCGCGCACGCCCTGGGCGCCTCGAACTACCGGATAGTCACCTCCGCTATCCTGCCGAACAGCCTCGCGCCCCTGATCGTGCAGGCCACCCTCGCCCTCGCGACCGCGATCCTGGACGTGGCCGCGCTCTCGTTCGTGGGGCTCGGCGCGCGTCCGCCCTCCCCGGAGTGGGGGGCGATGCTCACCGACGCATTCCGCTCGGGCTTCGGCGTCTTCACTGAGGGGCAGCACGCCATTATCTTCCCCGGTATCGCCATAGCGCTCTCCGTGCTCTCGGTGAACTTTATCGGGGACGGGTTGCGGGACGCGCTGGACCCCCGGCGCCGACGCTAGGCCTGTTGCAAGTCTCCATCGGGTGGTGAACTAGCACGCCGTTTGATACCAACTTGTAACTCTTTTGCGGTATCATAACGGGTCGTGAGATCCAGACGCTTCGGGTCTTGGACCCGCAC
>CALMWA010000116.1 GCA_937873125.1 uncultured Actinomycetes bacterium
ACCTCCGCCACCCCTCCTACCGGCTGCGTCCCCAGCCCCGAAGACTTCACACCATCAGTCAAAAAATACGCCTTCCTTCAATCGGGACAGATCCTCAAAAAGCTCAGCGGCCAGCCAACAGAGCCGGCCGCTACTGAATAATGGCTGGAGGGCTAGTTCTGCAAGTTCTCGAAGATACCGGCCGCGCCCATGCCTCCGCCGATGCACATCGTAACCATGCCGTACTTCGACTCGCGGCGCTTCATCTCGTGGATTAGCTGAACCGTGAGCTTGGTGCCGGTCGCGCCCATCGGGTGACCGAGGGCTATGGCGCCACCGTTCACGTTCGTCTTCTCGATGTCCAGGCCGACCTCGCGGACCACGGCCAGGAACTGCGCTGCGAACGCCTCGTTGAACTCGACGAGGTCTATATCGTCGATGGTGAGACCGGCGATCTTGAGCACCTTCGGGATGGCGACCATCGGGCCGACGCCCATGATCTCCGGCCGAACACCACCGACCGCGAACCCCATGAACCGCGCCAGCGGCTTGAGTCCGCGCCGCTCGGCTTCCTCGCGCTCCATGACGACGACTGCCGCGGCGCCATCGGAGCGCTGCGACGAGTTGCCCGCCGTCACCGTGCCGCCCCGCTGAAAGACAGTCGGCAGCTTGGCGAGCTTTTCGAGCGAGGTCTCGCGCGGCCCCTCGTCGCGCTTGAACGTCGTCTCGAAGTGCTGGACCTCGCCGTTCTCGTCCACCCAGTCGAACTCTACGTCGAGCGGTACGATCTCCTCGTCGAAACGTCCGCTATCGACCGCCGCCCTGGCGCGTTCGTGGCTGCGGAAGGCGTGCTCGTCCTGGTCCTCGCGGCTTACCTTGAACTCCTTGGCGACCTGCTCCCCGGTCAGGCCCATCCCCATGTACACCGCCGGGTTCGTCTCCACGAGCGACGGGCTCGGCGAGAAGTTGGGCATCTCGATGGTCGTGGACATGTGCTCGCAGCCGCCCGCGAGGATGGTCTGAGCCTGTCCCGTCATTATGCGCTCGGCCGCGTTCGCGATGGTCTGAAGCCCCGACGAGCAGAACCGGTTCACCGTCTGCGCCGGGACGTGCTCCGACATGCCCGCCCGGATCGAAGCGAGCCGGGCCATGTTGTTACCCTGTGTCCCCTCCGGCATGGCGCACCCGATGATTACGTCCTCGACGTCCGTTGGGTCCAGCCCCTCGGCGCGATTCACGGCCTCCCGAATGGCGGCGGCGGTCATGTCTACCGGGTGCATTGCCCGCAGCGTACCCCGTGGCGCCCGCCCGACGGCGGTCCTCGCCCCCGAAACGATTACAGCTTCTTTCATCTCTACCTCGCTCTCGCTCTAGTTCCGTACCGGCTTGCCGGTCTTGAGCAGCCCGCCGATTCGTTCGTGGGTCTTCTCGTTCTCCAGCAGCGTTAGGAACGCCTCCTTCTCCAGTTCGAGGATGTACTCCTCGCTCACCCACTGCGGCTGGCTGATGCCGCCGCCGGTCAGGACGTGGGCTAGATGCCCGGCTATGACACCGTCGTACTCGCTGGCGTAGCGGCCCCACTGAAGCGTCTTCACCCCAACTTCCAGGGCGGCGCGCGTCGTCGTTCCGACGGCGTAGACGTTCTGACCGTGTTCGGGCGGGGCGTAGCCGTCGGCGAGATCTTGAACCTCGCGCTTGGCGGCGGAGAGGAGGTGATCGGGGTTCATCACGACGCGGTCGTCTTCATCGAGATAACCCATCTCTTTCGCCTCCAGGGCGCTGGCTGAAACTTTTGCCATCGCTATCTGCTCGAAGGCTTTCTGCACCAGCGGGAGCGGCGGGATGTTCGGGGTGACGCGCAAGGTGCGGGAGACGAGCCTGCGGGCCATCTCCTTCGTGCCGCCGCCCGCCGGGATGAGCCCGACACCGACCTCCACGAGGCCCATGTAAGTCTCACCCGCCGCCACTACCCGATCCGCGTGCAGGCAGATTTCGAGTCCTCCGCCGAGAGTCTGGCCGCGCGGGGCGGCGACTACCGGCTTGGGAGCGAACCGGAAATCCATGAGTAGCTTCTGCAACGCGCCGATGCTCTTGTCTACTTCGCCCAGCGCCCCGTTCTGGACGGCGTGCGCGACTTCGCCGAGGTTCGCCCCGACGCAGAAATTGCGGCCCTCGTTCCCGATCACGAGCCCGACCCACTCGCCTTTCTCAAGCTCCGCGAGCGCCCGGTTGCCCATCTCTACCATCGCGCCGTCTATGGAGTTGCCCTTGGAGTGGAACTCCAGGCACAATACGCCGTCGCCGAGATCCAGCAGGCTCGCGGAGTCGTTGCGCGCAAGCTCCTTGCCTTCCTTGCGCATCCGGTCGAGCGAGACGTACATCGGGTCCTCGCGCACCGGCTCGTACTGCTTGCTCACCGGGCTGAACTGAAGCTCCGTACCGTCCTCGGACGTGTAGAAGCTCTCGTTGCCGCCGTCCAGCATCTCCTTGACCCAACCGCCGACTTCGATGCCGAGAGATTCCATCTGATCGACGGTCTCACGCACGCCGAGCAGGTCCCAGGTGCGGAACGGGCCGGTCTCGTGGGCGAAGCCCCACTCCATCGCGTGGTCCACGTCTTCCAGGGTGTCGGAGATCTCGGGGACGCGCCGCGACGCATACGCCATGTACGGTAGCAGCGTGTCCCGGATGTAGCGCGCGTGCCGGTCCTCGTCGGCCTTCTGCATGAGGAAACGCAGCCGGGCCTGAAGATCGCCCTGTTTCTGGGCCTCTCCTACTATCGGGATCTCCGGATTCTCCACCGGCTGATGCTCGAAGGTCTCCAGGTTCAGCACGTCGAAGACGGTCTTGCCGTCGCGCTTGTCTCGCTTGTAGAAACCGGCGCCGGTTTTGTTGCCGAGCAGGTTCTTCTCCTGCATCTCTTTGAGCTTCGCGGGCGGTTTGAGATCCTCGCGCGCGTCGTCCTCCGGGACGGCTTCGTAGAGATTCTCGGCGACGCCGACGGCGATGTCCAGGCCGACTTGATCGTTGAGGCGGAACGTGGCGGTCTTCGGGTGGCCGATCAGGGGTCCCGTTATCGCGTCGACCTCCTCGATGCTATAGCCGTTTTCGAACGCATACGTCGCGGACTGCATACCCGCGAAGCTCCCCAGCCGGTTGCCGATGAAGTTGGGGGTATCCTTGGCGATCACACCTCCCTTGCCGAGCACCCGCTCCCCGAAGTTGCGCGCAGCTTCGACTATGTGCGGGTCGGTGTCTTCGGTCGGGATGATCTCCATGAGCTTCAGGTACCGCGGCGGGTTGAAGAAGTGCGTCCCGAGGAAACGCTTCTTGAAGTCTTCCGATCGTCCTTCCGCGACCTGGTGCAGCGGTATGCCGGAGGTGTTGGAGGAGATGATGGCGCTCTCTTTGGCTGTAGTCTCGACGCGCTGCATGAGCTGCCGCTTCGGCTCCAGCTTCTCGATGATGGCCTCGACGATCCAGTCCGCTTCGGCGACGCGGTCGAAGTCTTCGTCGAAGTTGCCAATCCTCATTCGCTCGGCCACGGCCGGACTCATCAGCGCCGCCGGACGAGCCTTCTTCATCCGGTCGAAGCCGCCCTTGACGACGGCGTTCTTGTCATCGCCCTCGTTCGGAGCGATGTCCAGCAAGTCCACTTCGAGGCCCGCGTTGGCGCAGTGCGCGGCTATGGCCGCTCCCATCGTGCCCGCCCCGAGGACTGCTACCTTCCTGATGTTGTGCATTATTCGGCTCCCTTTCCCGAGTTAACCGTACAGCTCTTTGTGCATGGACTCGATGGCTTCTCTTACCCGCAACAGATGCGCCTCGAATCTCCCCTTTATCTCGTCGTACTTCTTCTCTCCGTCCGGCGTGATGGTGTAGAACCGGCGGCTCCTGGTGTCCGGGTGCTCCCATTCGCCCTTCACGTAGCCCTTCTCCTCCAGACGCCGGAGCAGAGGGTAGATCGTGTTCGGCGAAACACTCATGGCGCCCGCGCTGATCTCACGTATGCGCGTCATGATGCTGTTGCCGTACTCCGGCTTCTCCCTCACGAGATGCAGTATAAGCAACGGGAAGATGTCCCGCGTCTTGACCTCGCTCAGAAAGAGATCCTTCGGCGTCGCCCTCTCCCCCGCTACCCTCTCCACTCGCTCGGCCAATATCCCCTCTTTTTCGAAAAACTTGTCAAAATTGATAATAACATGGATAATAAATTTAGGTAAAGTTTCCGGGCATCCGCTGCACGGGTGGCGTGCTAGAGTTGAGGTGCGGGAAGGGCTATAGAAGGAGGAGTAAGTGATCGCCGACGTTACCCGGTCTTTGGGGACTGATTATTACGTGTTGGATGATCTGTACACCGATGAGGAGCGCGAGGTGCGCGACAAGGTCCGGGCGTTCGCGGACGCGGAGGTCATCCCGATCATCAACTCGTACTGGGAGAAGGCGGAGTTCCCGTTCGAGCTGGTGCCGAAGGTCGCGGAGTTGGGCATCGCCGGTGGCGCGATAGAGGGCTACGGCTGTCCAGGGATGAGCCACACGGCGGCCGGGCTAGTGGCGATAGAGATGTCGCGAGGTGACGGCAGCCTCAACACGTTCTTCGGGGTTCATTCCGGCCTGGCGATGGGGACCATCGCGATCTGCGGCAGCGAGGAGCAGAAAGAGCGGTGGCTCCCGCCGATGGCGCGGTTAGAGAAGATCGGGGCCTGGGGACTCACCGAGGCCAAGCACGGCTCGGACTCCGTGATGCTCGAGACCACCGCCCGCCGCGAGGGCGACGAGTGGGTCATAAACGGGGAGAAGCGCTGGATCGGCAACGCCACCTTCGCCGACCTCGTCATTATCTGGGCGCGCGACGTGGAGGACGGACAGGTCAAGGGCTTCGTCCTCGAAAAAGACGAAAACGGCGAGCACCACCCCGGTTACACCACCGAGCTAATAACCGGCAAGATGGGCAAGCGGGCCGTGTGGCAGCCCAACATCACGCTCACGGACGTGCGCGTCCCGGCGGAGAACAAGCTGGAGTTCGCGAACTCGTTCAAGGACACCAATAAGGTGCTCACGGCGACGCGCGGCGGTGTCGCGTGGGAGGCCATTGGGCACGCCATCGCGTCGTATGAAGCGGCATTGCAGTACGCTAAAGAGCGGGTGCAGTTCGGCAAGCCGATAGCGAGCTTCCAGCTAATTCAGAACAAGCTGGCGAACATGCTCGCGGAGATCACCAACATGCAGCTCATGGTCTACCGGCTCGCGCAGCTTCAGGAGGCGGGCAAGATGACCGGCCCGCAGGCGTCGCTGGCGAAGATGAACAACGCCAAAAAGGCCAAGCAGGTCTGCTCCGACGCCCGCGACATCATGGGCGGGAACGGCGTGCTGCTCGAATATCACGTTGCGCGGCACCTCTCGGATATGGAGATCGTGTACACCTACGAGGGCACCGACACCATCCAGTCGCTCATCGTCGGACGCGACGTAACGGGGATCTCGGCGTTCGTGTAACCGATAGCTGTCAGCAATAGGCGGTCGGCTTTTGGGGCCAACAGGAACCGCGCACGAACCATCACACACAGCGCCGACCGGAGCAACATCTCCGGCCGGCGCTGTGGCTTGCCGGTGCGGGGCTGTGAAAACCTTTAAGCTGATGCCTGGAACTTGAGCAACCGAAAGGAAGAGCGACCATGAAAGCCATGCGTTTGACCGAACTCGACGGCCCCGAAGCCTTGACCTACGAGGACGTGCCGGAGCCGGAGCCGGGTCCCGGTGAGATCGTCGTACGGCTGCACAACGCCGCCCTGAACCGCCGCGACGTGTTCGTCACGCGCGGGATGTACCCCGGTGCGAAGCAGGAGGCTCTGCCGGTTACGCTCGGCTCAGATGGGTCCGGGGAAGTAGTGGCGCGCGGCGATGGCGCGAACGGTCCGAGCGAGGGTACGGAGGTCGTTATCAACCCGGCGCTCTACTGGGGGGATGACCCGCGGGTGCCGGGCAAGGAGTACCGGATACTCGGGTTGCCGGACGATGGGACGTTCGCACAGTTCGTGAAGGCGCCGGCGGACCACGTGTTTCCAAAGCCGTCGCACCTCTCGTTCGAGGAGGCCACCGCCATCCCGCTCGCGGCGCTCACGGCGTACCGGGCGCTGGTAACGCGCGGAGAGTTGCAGGCCGGTGAGACGGTCGTTATCCCCGGCATCGGCGGCGGGGTGGCGACTTTTCTGGTCCAGATCGCGGCGGCGCTCGGCGCGACGGTCTTCGTTACCTCCGGGAGCGACGAGAAGATAGAGAAGGCGAAGGAGCTCGGCGCGGAGGGTGGCGTCAACTACAACGCCGAGAACTGGTCCAAGGAGCTTCGGAGCATGACGGGCGGCGTAGACCTCTCGGTGGATTCCATCGGCGGCGAGGTCTTCGATACCCTCGTCACCATAGCCAAGCCCGGAGGCCGGGTAGTTAGCTTCGGGGCGACGGCGGGTCCGGTGCCGAAGCTGGTGCTGCCGAAAATATTCCTCAAGCAAGTAACCGTACTCGGCACGGCGATGGGGACTTCGGAGGAGTTCGGGGCGATGCTCGATCTCTACCAGGAGCACGATCTCCACCCGGTCATCAACGAGACCTTCCCGCTCGAAGAGGCGACCGCCGCTATGAACCACATGGAAGAAGGGTCGGGGATAGGCAAGATAGTCCTCGACATTCCCGCCTGAGATGACGGACTATGCTCTGGAGTTCGGGTGGCCGGGAGACGGCGGGCTGGGCGAGCGTCTGATCGGTGAGGTCTTGGACGGCGAGAAGACCGCCACGTGCTGCCCCCGCTCCGACTACGACGAAGACGAGCTGGCGGAGGTGATCGCGAGCGAAGGCGAGATCCTGGACGTAATAGACGCCGACGGAAACATCCGGTGCCGCGTACGGATGACGGCGGTCTACGAGACGACCTTCGGCCGGCCCGCGCCCAGCCTCGTGCGGGGCGAAGGGTTCGGAAGCGACCGTGACGCATTCCGGCAGGACCACATGAAAGCCTGGGCGGACGAGATGGCGGAAGAAGGCCATCCTCTAACGGACGATACCATCCTCGTGGTCGAGGAGTTCGAGCTAGTCGACCCGGCGTAGAACGTTTTTCCTATAGGGTGGAATCACGACGGCCGCCGGCCCAACGAAAAGGATAAAGCGTCACCCGTAATCCGGACGCTCGTTGGGCCGGGACAGGGTTAGAGCCGGAGTATTGTGCCCTAACTCAACCGCCCCCTGGGAAGGCTCGCAACTCGTCCATGACTTCCTCCGAGGAAGAGAACTCGGGCCGGGGGAGGGTGCCCAGCATCTCTACCAGAGACTCCGGCGCGCCGTTGTTCTCGGCGACAGAGATGACCGCCTCCTTGTTCGCCGGATACTCCACGCCTTCGATGTACTGTTGAGCATCATCGGGATTGAAGTCCATGTCGACCTCCTATTTCGCGGATACGCGCGTTATATGCCCTCGAATGCCGGTCCCGTAACTCAGCGGATGCCGGAGCTAACCATCAAGTTCCTCTGAATCCACGCGGTACAGACTGTAGCGCTCTTCGGGGGCGTCCGGCACGGGCTCGATGCCGGGTACGCCCTGGATCTGCTCCTCCAGCGGCGAACCATCGAAGACCATCACGTAATCCACCTCGTAGCGCCGCAGGATCTCCAGCTTCGGCTCGACCTCCGGCGTTGTGTAGAACGTCCGCACGTCGATGCTGCCCTGGGGCGCTTCGACCGCCCCGTCGGTGCGAGCCTTGAGTTTGTCCAGGACCGGGAAGAGCAGGCCGCCGCGCAGGCTCACCACGTTCACTTGGTTGGACCAGGCCGGGATCAGGGTATTCTCCCCGTCCGGCGCCAGCACCACGCTGGGCTCGACGATGTTGTCCCGCATCCAGGGGAATATGGGATCGAAGCCGAGTCCCACGCTGCTCGGCTGCACCCTGTTCCCCAGCGCGAGATCCCTCGCACCGGCCAATGATGCCGGCGTCGCGGCCACCATCAACGCTACTATGAGGAGAACCGGCAGCAAACGCCCGACGCGCCGCGTGGATCCGCTTCCGTCCATCCGGCTCTGCGCATAGCGCACCAACTCCCATACCATCCAGCAGACGGTCAGCATTGCCGCCAGCGAGAGCGCCCACGCGAGACGATGTATCTGCCAGGGCAGGATGAAATGATCGCCCACGAACGTGGCTATCTGCGGCACATAGACCACGACCGCCACAAAGACTAGCGTCCCGAGCAGAAACTGGGCCGTAACGCTGCGCCGCAGCCGCCAGAGTAGGAACCCCAGCCCGAGCGTCAGGGCGACGAGCACCGTCGGGTCGAGGAGGAGCGCGGGGTGCATAATGTACGAACCGTCGTCGAACTCCAGGATCTTCTCTCTCCAGGGCTTTACGAAGACCATGTTGGCGAGAACCTTCGGGTCGCCGGAGCTGATGTCCGAGGCGCGCAACAGGTCCGCGAGCGGGACACCTGTGGCCGGAACCAGCAGCAACGGCAACAACCCGACGCTTGCGCCCGCGGCGCCCAGCGCCACTATTCTCGCCCACGCCCCGCGCTCCCGCCGGTTGACCGCCAGGTAGACGATCCCAAAACCGGCCATGGCGACACCCACGACCGCGATCCCGACGGGATGCACGGTAACGACCGACCAGCACAGAAACCCGAACGCGACGAGGTATCTTAATCGGTGGCTCCGCAAGAAAAGTACGGCGGCGGCGAGGGCGACGGGCAGGAACAGGAACCGGGCCGCGTACTTGTCCTCCGCCAGCCGGACGGCGAACTCGGACCCGGCCGGAAGTACCGATTCGCTCAACTGGACCAGGAAGTACAGCGCGTACAGGCAACTCGCCAGGACCGCTGCCGTATTGTTCTTGAAGAGGGTTCGGGCCAGAGAGTAGAAAGCCAGCAGAGCGACGATCACGAGGGCGGGGTTGAGGTATTTGATCACCATCACCACCGGGTCCAGGCCGGAGACCCGCGCCAGCGCCGCCTGCTCCAGCATCCAGCCGTTGATCTTCAACCGCGCCAGCCCCGTCAACTCCCCGAAGTACGGCTCATAGCGCGCCAGCGGCTCGTCCCCCAGAAACGTCCGCACATAGGACAGATAAACCCACATATCGTCGTAGACATTCGGGATCTTCGTCCAGGATACGAAGGTGAGCGCCGCGGCGAGCAGCGCGAACGGCACCCAAAGAGGCCCCGCTGAGTCGTCCGCCTGCGCGTCACTTTTCTCGACATCGGACGAAGCCCCGGAGAACGCCCGCGCAATTGCCGCCACCAGAAAGGCGCCGACTATTACGGCGCAGAGGATCAGGTACAGGTCCAGGCTCGTATTTAGCATCAACATCGGGACGCCGAGAATGCCGAACATCCCGGCGCTGACGGCGAACGCCACCGGGACCACCGCCGCCCCCGCGCTCCACTCCCGCAAGAACCAGCGCGAGACCATCACACCCGGCGCCATAAACAGCGCCACCGCGCAGAGGAACCGTACCGGAGCCGCCACGCTCACACCCCGCAACAGCACCAGCAGCAGCGCCGCCACAACAGCCAGGGCCACTACCCGAACGTCCGGCGCCCGCAGTAGCCGGTTCACAGCCGCTCTCCTACGAACATCGGCCGCACAAACTTCGACCTCGAAGCAATATTTCATCGAGCTTTAACACGATCATACGTTTCGGCGCACGCCGCATCGTGATCTCATATACGCACGCGATATTCTGCACAAACATCCTTACGTTAGGTACGTCTCGACTACGGCATTATCAGCACACGGACCTACGAACTTCAATCCATTTCCGAAGAACCGAATTGCTACAGGTTCCACAGTTTCCGGTAGACCTCGATCACGCGCCGCCGGCAGCCCTCCGGCAAATCTCCGAAATGGAGCTCACATCCCATCCGCTCATACGGCGGTCGCCCTCGACGCAACCCGTAGCCGGAGATGTCCGGTTCCGCCCGCATCGTGACGTAGGGACACTGGCCCGGCTCTTTTAGCGAGTAGAGCCCCGTGAACACGGCCGTATAGCGTTCGGCGGTCCCGCCGCCGGCGTCGTAGAGTCAGACGTAGAGCGGGATCCCATCCGGCAACAATCGCTGTTTTCTGTTTCTCAGGGCCATCACGACATTCTAGCGCGCAAGGAAGAGGGGCCGGTTCGCCGGCCCCTCTCGACAAGCAGACTAAGCACTTCTATTTGCGGCCGGAAGGCTTGATAAAGAACGCGGGATCCCCGGGGGCGGACGCAAGCCAGTCGTCGTTCACCGCCGATCCCAACGGTTTCGAGGGGGTATCTACCTCACCCCGGCCGGCTAGCGAAGTTACGTCGGGTTTGGTGTCGCCGGTGCCTTCACCGTCACCTCTGCTCCTCGCGTCTCCGTTCATGGCTGGACTCGCACCCCTTCCTTGAGTCGCACCCACACGGTAGAAAGGACCGCGGCGACTGCCGCCGCGGTCCTTATTGTGTTCTTACTTCACGAACTGCGCGTTCTCGGTCGAGCCGGGCAACCCGGTGTTCGGGTCCTCGGCGGTGTCGAACTGGGCCTCCTCTGTGGAGCCGGTGAGGGCGGTTGTGGAGGCGGTGCCGCCGGCGACGACCTGGGCGACCTCGTCGAAGTAGCCCGCGCCGACCTCGCGCTGGTGCTTGGTGGCGGTGTAGCCGTACTTCTCGGCGGCGAACTCGCGCTGTTGAAGCTCGGAGTAGGCGGCCATGCCGCGCTCGCGGTAGTCGCGCGCCAGCTCGAACATGCTGAAGTTGAGGGCGTGGAAGCCGGCGAGCGTGATGAACTGGAACTTGTAGCCCAACGCCCCGAGCTGTGTCTGGAAGGTGGCGATCTCCTCGTCGGAGAGCTTCTTCTTCCAGTTGAACGACGGCGAGCAGTTGTAGGCGAGCAGCTTGCCGGGGTACTCGGCGTGGATGGCCTCGGCGAAGGTGCGAGCGTCGTCCAGGTCCGGGGTGGAGGTCTCGCACCAGATCACGTCGGCGTACGGCGCGTACGAGAGGCCGCGGGCTATTGCCTGATCTATCCCGGCGTTGACCCTATAGAAGCCCTCTATCGTCCGCTCACCGGTGAGGAACTTGTGATCGGTCGGGTCCACGTCACTCGTGATGAGGTTGGCCGCGTCGGCGTCGGTGCGGGCGACGATAATGGTCGGAGCCCCCATCACGTCCGCCGCGAGCCGCGCGGAGATGAGGTTCCTGATGCCCTGCGCCGTCGGCAACAGGACCTTGCCGCCCATATGGCCGCACTTCTTCTCCGAAGAGAGCTGGTCCTCGAAATGGACGCCGGATGCTCCGGCCTCGATCATGGCCTTCATCAGTTCGAAGACGTTCAGCGCGCCGCCGAAACCAGCCTCCGCGTCGGCGACAATGGGCGCGAACCAGTTGACGGAGTTCTTGCCCTCGGCGTGGTGGATCTGGTCAGCACGCTGCAATGCCTGGTTGATCCTCTTGACCACGTGCGGCACGGAGTTGGCCGGGTACAGGCTCTGGTCCGGGTACATATGCCCCGCCAGGTTCGCGTCAGCCGCGACCTGCCAGCCGGAGAGGTAGATGGCCTTCAAGCCGGCCTTGACCTGCTGCACGGCCTGGTTGCCCGTAAGGGCGCCCAGAGCGTTGACGTATTCCTCCGAATGCATCAACTCCCAGAGCCGCTCCGCCCCGAGCCGGGCCAGCGTGTGCTCTATAGTCACCGAACCGCGGAGCTTCGCCACGTCCTCCGCCGAGTACGGACGCTCGATCCCCGCCCAGCGCTCGCCTTCCCAGCTCTGCTCTATCTCCCTGATCTGCTGCTCTCTGTCCACTAGTTCTCCTTCTATCGGAACCGACTACAAACGGCTTGCGTCACGCACATAGATGCTCACATATGTGCATAGCGAGCGCGGCAACATACGTGGCCCACGCTCCGGGGCAGGAGGACGGGGTCCGGCGGCCTTACGTTCGGGCCGCCGGTCCTCGTCTCCAGTGTGTTGGGGATCTGATGCCGTCGGTCGGCGAAGCCGTATGCCGCCGCCAGCTCGGTCTCACCGGACCGGTCCACGCGGACCACGCCTGAGAAGCCGGTACGCCGCGCCTCCTCGTCGACGTCGTCCAGTTCGGGAGCTTCGAGCTCGACGTCGGGCACCTCAGCCTCCGGTGAACGCAAGCACGGCCGAGCCGATCCACACGACCGACGCCAGCCCGGTCAGGGCGAGTCGGAGCGGGCGGCGGCGGCTGATCTGGGCGACGGTCAGGAGGACGACGGCCGACACGAGCGGCACGATCCAGCCGTCCAGGTACTGGCTCTCGTTCCGCAACCGGTTCGCCTCGCGCACGGTCTGCACGGGGTCGACCCTCGTCTCGGCCTCGCTCACCGCCCGGAGGTCGGTCCGGAGGCGGCGCTCGTCGAGCGTGCGGCGCCCGTCGGCGCCGACGGCGACGTAATCGTTCAGGTCGAGGTTCGTCGTGCCGCCGGCGAGGTAGGCGGCGGCGATCGATCGCTGCTCCTGGGCCTCGTCCGCGGCATCCTGAGCTGCCTCGTCGTTGCCGGCGTCGGCGAACCGCCCCACCTGCTGCTCGAGCACCTCGGCCGTCGCCAGCGACGCGGCGTGAGCGGCGACCCGGGTGCGGGCGTCCTGGACCGCGATCTCGTCGTCGGCGGCGTCCTGCTGCTGGCGCACGGTCTCGGCCACGGCTTGGCGGTCGAAGTCGGTGGCGTACTCGCCCAGCTGCGCTGACCGCCACGTGACCA
>CALMWA010000117.1 GCA_937873125.1 uncultured Actinomycetes bacterium
AGATCTTGTCGAGGAGCTTGGCGGCCCGTTCGAAGTCGGCCTTCGCCCAGCGCTCCTGGCCAGCCTCTGCCTTTATCGTCACGAGCGCCGCGGCGAGGGTCTCGCGGAAGAGTTCAACCGTGACCTCGGTGCCGTCATCGAGGATGCCCTTGGGGTGGTGGATCCACTGCCACACTTGCGCGCGGCTGATCTCCGCGGTCGCCGCGTCCTCCATGAGGTTGAAGACGGGGATTGCGCCCCTACCCGCCAGCCAGCCAGCCAGATACTGAACGCCGACGTTGATGTTATTGCGGAAGCCGTCCATCGTGATCTCGCCCTCCGGCTTCTCAAGCAACTCCGCCGCCGAGGGGCTGACGTCGGGGATCTTGTCGAGCTGGTTCGGCTGCGGCATGTACTCGTCGAAAGCCTTCTTGGCGAGCGGGACCATGCCCGGATGGGCCACCCAGGTGCCGTCGTGGCCGTCTTTCGCCTCGCGCTCCTTATCCTCGCGCACCTTGTTATTGGCGAACTCCGTCCACTCTGGGTCGTCGCTGCGCGGGATCTGGGCGGCCATCCCCCCCATCGCGTGCGCGCCGCGCTGGTGGCACGTCTTGATCGTCAGGAGCGAGTACGCCCGCATGAACGGGACGGTCATCGTGATCTGGTTGCGGTCCGGCAACAGCATGTCGTGCTCGCGGAACTTCTTGATGTAGGAAAAGATGTAGTCCCAACGGCCGCAGTTGAGGCCCGAGGAGTGCTCGCGCAGCTCGTACAGGATCTCGTGCATCTCGAACGTCGCCAGGATCGTCTCGATGAGCACCGTCGCCTTGATGGTGCCCTGCGGTATCCCGAGCTCATCCTGCGCCATCACGAAGATGTCGTTCCACAGCCGCGCCTCCAGGTGGCTCTCCATCTTCGGCAGGTAGAAGTACGGGCCGCTGCCGATGTCCAGGAGCGGCTGCGCGTTGTGGAAGAAATACAGGCCGAAGTCGAAGATGCCGGCCGGGACCTGCTTGCCGTCCACCGTCATGTGCTTCTCATTCAGGTGCCAGCCGCGGGGGCGGGCTATGAGGACGGCAGGATTAGCGTTCAGCTCGTAGTGCTTGCCGCTCTTCGGGTCGTCGAAGGTGATGGTGCGGCGGATGGCGTCGCGCAGATTGATCTGGGAGTCGATCATGTTCTGCCACGTCGGGCAGTTGGCGTCCTCGAAGTCCGTCATGTACGACGGAGCGCCGCAGTTGAGAGCGTTTATGAGCATCTTCCGGTCCGGCGGACCGGTGATCTCCACGCGCCGGTCCTGAAGGTCGTCGGGAATCGGCGCGATCTTCCAGTCCCCCTCCCTGACATCCTTCGTCTCTGGCAGGAAGTCCGGCATCTCGCCGGCGTTGATCCTCTCCTGCCGCTCGTAGCGCTTCTGAAGAAGCTCGTCCCTGCGCCCCGTGAACTCCCGCGCCAGCTTCGCCACGAAGGCGACCGCCTCGGGCGTCAGGATCTCGGCGAACTCATCGGGAATGGGGGCCGATATCTCGACCCCCTCTCCAAACCGCTGCTTGGTCTCCATAATTTTTGCGGGCTCCTCTCTCGCCTCTCCTACGACTGCCTGTAGAGCGGATCTACTCTAGCAAGCCGCCGCGCCCGACGCTTGGAACCCGAGAGCCTTTCTAGGCGGCCTGCTCGGCCCGCATCTCCTGCTCGACCCGCCGCACGTACACGATGCAACTAGTCGGAACACATCGCCACCTGAAGAGCACCTGGTACTCGTGGGAATCTATCTGCACCCGCTGACCGATGGACGGAGCACCCTCCTCGTACCGGCGCTCGATGATCTCCTCCGTCTGCGAGTCTCTGTACTGTACCGGGATCATATTGCTCTCCTCTCGAACCACTCCTTCTACGTGCCGGAAAGATAACAACCCCCTTGATATTAGTCCAATCATTTGCTTGAATGATTGTTATAGAATACATCTATATCAGGAGGCGGCGGTGCTGTTCAGGCAGGTGGAGTGTTTTCTGGCGGTGGCGCGGCTCGGGAACGTGAGCCGGGCTGCGGAGGAGATGTTTTTGACGCAGCCGACGCTCACGGCGCGGTTGAAGGGGTTGGAGGATGAGATCGGGGACCAGCTCTTCGTGCGGACGAGCCGGGGTATGCGCCTGACGGACGCGGGCCGGGAGTTCGTGCCGTACGCGGAGCGGATCGTAAGCGGCTTCGACGAGGGACGGCGGCACCTGGAGGAGTTGCGGGGCGCTTCGGGGGGGCGTTTGGTTCTGGGCGCTTCGCCGGGTGTCGGGACGTATGCGCTGCCGGGGTTGTTGGAGCGGTTCGTGGGAGCTTATCCGAAGGTGTCGGTATCGGTCAGGACGGGACACTCTGAGGAGATCCTGGAGATGGTGTTGAGCGAGGAGGTGCAGCTCGGGCTGACACGGGCGATGAGCCACCCGGAGGTGGAGAGCCTGCAGCTCTACGAGGATGAGTTGGTGCTGGTGGTGGACCCGGATCACAGGTTTACGGCGCGGGGTTCGGCCAGCCTCGCGGACGTGGCGGAGGAGACCCTGATCCTCTTCGACAAAGACTCCAGTTACACGGAGCAGACACACGCGCTGTTCCGCAACGCGGCCATCCGGGAGTTTCGTACGATGGAGGTGGACAATATCGAGGCGGCGAAGAGGATGGTCGAACATCGCCTGGGGGTCGCTTTTCTGCCGCGCACGGCCATAGTGCGAAGTGTCTCGGTCGGGAACCTGGTGCTGGTGAACGTGGATGAGAACCCGTCGCTAAATCGGTCCATTGCGGCCGTCAAGCGCCGGGACGTGCCGGCGACCGGTCCCGTTGCGGCGTTCCTCGAAGTGGCCGAGAAGATGGGCGAGCAGCGCGGCCAGACCCAGCTCTCCCCCGCGCTCACCGCCGAGTTCGAGAACCTGCAGCTAATAGACCTGTTCACGTAGCGGACGGATCAGCTACGGAAGCATCAGTCGCCGCCACCTCCCCCGCCATCTCCGCCACCGCTGCCACCGCTGCCACCGTCGCTTCCGCCGTTACCTGCGCCGCCGGACTCTCCGTCTGAGGCGTCGCGGTCGCCGTGAAAGCCGCCGTAGTATCCGCTGGCGCCGTCGGCGCCGCCGCCGGTGGCGCGGCCCTCCCTCCCGGATCTCCCTCGGAAGAGCAGGTAGATAACGAGGGCCAGCGCGACTAGGAGCGCCAGAAGTACAAGAACGTTCGGGCCGTCGTCCCGGCTCTGGAGGAGTCCGATACCTGGCATAGCCGATGTCACAAAGCGTTCGATCATGCTTTCGTCCCACGGACCGTGCGATCTCCTCGTCGCTCATCACCGGCCGATGAGAGGCAGTTTACAGGTGTATGCGTAGCCCGCACAAATTCACGCAATCCCGGCGCGGCGTAGTCGTATACTAGGCGAACGTAAACAAGAGACTAGCCAGGGGTGCTATTAGTGGATTCAAAACAAATCGTGGTGATGGAGGGCGACCAGACCGGCCAGGAGTTGCTGGAGGAGGCGCTAAGGGTCCTCGACCCGTCCGTAACGGGTGTGGACCTGGAGTTTAGACGTTTCGACCTATCGCTGGATAATCGCCGGAAGACGGATAACGCGGTCGTCCATGAGGCGGCGGCGGCGATGAAGGAGTGCGGCTTCGGCATCAAGGCGGCGACCGTGACCCCGGAGACGAGCGGCGACGTCGGCTCGCCGAACGCCATTTTGCGGAAGGGCATAGACGGGACCGTCATAGTGCGGACGGGACGGCGCATCCCCGGCGTCAACCCCGTTACGGGCGTCCATGCCCCGATCTCCGTGGTCAGGATGGCGGTAGACGACGCCTACGGCGCGGAGGAGTGGCGCGAGGGCGAGGGGCTCGACGAGATGGCGTACCGGACGGATAAGATCTCACGCCGGGTATGCCGCGGCGTCTCGGAGTTCGCGTTTATCCAGGCCCGCAAGATGCGGGCGAAGGTCTTCGGCGGTCCCAAGTACACCGTCTCCCCCATCTACGAGGGCATGCTCAAGGAAGAGATGGACCGCGCCGCCGAGATGAACCGCGACGTCCGCTACGACCCTCAGCTAATAGACGCGACGTACGCCTTGCTCCTCACCACCTTCGGCGAGCCGCTGGTCATCCCGACGCTCAACCGGGACGGCGACTGCATCTCAGACCTGGTCATGCAGATGTTCGGCTCCATCGCGGGTGCGGAGTCGTTGCTGATCGCGCTGGATGAGGACGAGCACCCCGATACCGTCATGGCCGAGGCGCCGCACGGCACGGCACCCTCGCTGGAGGGAAAGGACGTCGCGAACCCGATGGCCATGATCCTGGCCGGCGCCGGTTTGCTCACCTTCTTCCACGAGGAGGAAGCGAGCCGCGTCTCGCGCGCCATCTACGAGTCCACCTTCGAGAGCATCCTGGACGGCGTCAAGACCGCAGACCTCGGCGGGTCGGCGGGTACGACGGAGTTCACCGACGAGGTGATCCGGCACGTAAAGACGAAGCTCGAAGTCTGGAGCGCCCTTGCTTAAGGGAGCAACCGGCCGGGCTCTGGGCCTCGGCGCGATCTCCGGCCTGCGCTCGGCGTCCGGCCCAGCATTCGTCAGCCGCGCCGCCGCACAGGGCCGCCTGCCGCTCGAAGATACGCGCTTCGCTTTCCTGGGCTCGCCGCGCCTCTCGAAAGTGCTGCTGGTGATGGCGCTCGGCGAACTGATCGGCGACAAGCTGCCGGTTACTCCGAGCCGCACCGCCCTTCCCTCCCTGCTGGGACGCGCGGCGTCCGGCGGTCTGGTCGGAGCGGCGATCTTCGCCTCCGAGGGACACCGGGCCGCGACGGGCGGGGCCGCAGGCGCGCTCGCGGCGGTGGCCGGGTCCTTCGCCGGGGAGCAACTGCGGGCGCTCGCCGGTCAGAAAACGGGACTACCGGACCCGCTCGTGGCCCTGGTAGAGGACGCCATCGTACTGGCCGTCGGGTCGCGCCTGCTACAGGGTGGGGACGCCTAGACCCCGAACCGTTTCAGCGTGTTGCGGACCGAGTCCAGGTAGCCGCCGCCGAAGTAGTAGACGTGGGTCAGCAGCGGGTAGAGGCTGTAGACGTCGCGGCGGGTCTCGAAGAAGCCGGGGCTTAT
>CALMWA010000118.1 GCA_937873125.1 uncultured Actinomycetes bacterium
TGATGCCGCTGGCGAAAGGCTCGGCGGGGAAGGTCTTGCTCGCCTGGTCGGAGGCCGGGACGGAACACGGCGGGGTCTCCGGTGGTCCGAGAGCGGCGGAGCTTCGGGAGATACGGGGACGAGGGTGGGCGGAGAGCGTGGCGGAGCGGGAGGCGGGAGTGGCGAGCGTCAGCGCGCCGGTCTTCGGGGCTGATGGTAGAGTGCGGGCAGCGGTGAGCGCGAGCGGTCCGATCTCGCGCCTCGGAGAACATCCCGGTGAACGGCTGGCGGAGCAGGTCGTGGCGGCGGCGCGGGAGATAGAGAGAATGGTGGGGTCCTGATCCCGCGCGGGCAGCGCTAACTCGTGCGTTGTTGGCGCGACCAGGATCTAGTCTCCCGAACCAGTACCTCCCAGCCGAACCGGCGATAGAAGCGGCCCGCGCCGGCCGCCTCGTCGGCCGCGGCCACGCAGAAGACGATACGCTCGCAACCCGCACTCCGCAGCCCGGCAACCGCATGGCGCACTATCCAGGCGCCGATTCCACGGCTGCGCCAACCCTCGTCCACCCGAAGCTCCGCCAACTCGGCCCAACCGCGAAGCGCCGGCAGGGCATTATCGCGTGTGAGGTCCGCGACGATCTCGCAGTATCCGGCCTCCCGTGCGCCGAGCATCGCGGAGAACCGCGTACCGGAAGCGCCCGGAGAGCGGCGCAACCTCAGGTCCGGGACCGGTGGACCTTCCGGCTCCGGTACACCGTTCAGGCTTCCGCCGTAGAGCGCCTCGCGCCTCTCGGAACCGGTACGGTAGCCGGCGGTTTCGAGGGCGGAGACCACGTGCGGCCAGGAGTCCGGCACGCCACAGAAAACCGGCACGAACATGCCGCCGCCCCACACCTCTTCACGGGTTACGTTGCGAACAGCGAGCCATTCGCGGGCGGTCGTGAGTACCGCCAAAGCCGCGTCCGGGTATTCGGGATGGGAGACTATCCAGTTGATCTCTCCGGCACCGCGCAGCGCTTCACCGACCTCTTCGCCATCACCGTAGCGGAGGAGATGCGCGGCGGCGCGCATACCGTCTTCCCCGTCGACGCACAACGTCGTCCGCTCGACCACCCAGGGGTCGGTGACGGGCTCGGTCATGTCACGCTTCAGATGCGTCTCCAGAAATTCGGCGGTCAGAGACCATCCCGGCACGACGGCGGGGAGATGGGTGTTGATCAGGTCCAGCAAACGCGGCAGATGTTCCGGCTCGAGGGGTTCGACACGCATGAAGCATCTCCTCTCTTCAAAGACGACGGGCAACGGTATCGGGGCCGTCCCGGAGGAGAGCGCGCTCTTTGTATGACGCCGGGTCAGATCACGCCCTCAGCCTAACACCTGGCCGTCTCCGGCACAGCGCGCAGAGCCGGAAGGACTATCCTTCGAGCGGCCCGAACTCTCTGGCGTCGGAGGTGTCGTAGATCTCGACGTCCTCGCCGCACCGTACCATGCGCTTGCCCAGCCGCGGGAAATCCGCCACGTCAACGTTGAGCATCTCCCCGCCCACGAGGTAGACGAGATCCCCTTCGGCGCCGGGGTTCCGCAGGTGGTGGGCCGTATCCGGAGCCGGGAAGCCGAGGAAGTCTCCGGCGGCAACCTCGAACTCCTCGTCGTTGATCTCCGCGACGCCGCGGCCGGAGAGGATGTAGATCCACTCCTCCTCCCGCTGATGAGAGTGGTAGACGAACGACTCCTTGCCGGCCGGCACGCGCACCCGGCTCACACCGACCCTGGAGAGCCCGGCCAGCGAGCTGAGGCGCGCGCCGTAAAGCTCCGAGTTCGGATTCCACGGGTGCGAGAACCGGGACTCCCCACCTTCGATCTCCTCCGCCTTCACAACGAGCTTTTTCGCCATCCGATACCTCTTCCATTGGCCTACGCCCACCGAGTATACCGGAGCGTTCGTGAGATTCGTTACGCCAGGCGGTGAGAGTAGAGCTTTTCGAGATCCGGTTCCTTAGAGTCATCTAGGACGGCTTTCTCGAAGGTTATAGCGGCCTGGCGGCCATCGAGATCCAGGGTCGCCACCTGGTTGTCGAACCAGGCGGCTTCGTGTGTGAGACGCCAGGTGAGCGGCTCCTTTTCGACGCCGGCAAGGCGGGCGAGGAGGCGTCCGACGGGAGCGATGGGCTTCTTCCAGGCCATTGCCTGGAGGCGGGACTTCTTGCCGGGGAGGGAGTTGCGTAGCGGCGAAGCCACCGCCTGGTAGACGCGGCTCTGGGCGCCACCGTCGAACGCGGCTTCGGCCAGGTATCCGTGGTGGACATCGCCGGAGAGGACGAGGACGGTGGCCGGCGGCGCGCCTTTCTCTCCGCCCGCGACGGCCCGGATACGTTCCACGAGCGCGGCGAACGAGCCGTGGAAAGATGACCAGTGGTCGAGGTCCTGGGAGCGACGGAACCCCTCGGCCCACGAGGCCGCCCATTTGCCCCAAGCGCCGGAGCACAGCCTCTCGGTCCAGCTCTGGAGGTGGTGCATTCCGGGACCGAGCAAGAGCGGAATGGAGGTGCCGAGCAGGAGGTGGTCGAAGCCGCCGGTGGCCTTCTCCTGGATCCAGGCCCACTCCTTCGCGTCCACCATGGAGCGGCGGCCCTCTTCCAATATTCGCCCACCGCGAGAGTCCATCATCAGGAGGCGCGTGTTGCCGAGGTCACGGTGGTAGCTCCAGCGGGCGCCGTCGGGCTCTCGGTGGGTTCGGTAGGCGAAGTCTTGCAAGACGGGCCAGGCGTCTTCGGCGTTCTTGACCTGCGTATAGAGATCGTCTTTTTCGAGTTCCTCGGGCGGGAGGTTGCCGAGATGCTGGTAGATCCAGTACGAGGCGTACCCGCCGACTATCTGGTCGTTCCAGTAGGGCTGGCAGCGCATCTCCTCGACCCAGGATGCGGAGATGTTCCAGTCGTCGCCGACCTCGTGGTCATCGAAGATCATGGCCGACGGGATGGTGGAGAGCAACCACCGGATCGCGGGATCTCCCCAGGCGTCGCGGTAGATGCGAGTGTACTCCTCGAAATCCGCAACGACCTCTCCTGGCGGGCCATCCGTGGCGCGACGCTCGCGGATAAAGTCCAGCGTATCGAAGGGTGGTTTATGGGCGTAGATCTGGTCTCCCAAGAGTACCAGTGCGTGCGGCAACTCCTCGGGAGGTTTGTCGCGCAACCGCATCGCCATCGCGTACAGGGCGTCCACCCCGAGGCCGCGTTCGTCCTCCTCGTTGCTCAGGGTGTACGGAGGTTCGTGCGGGGCGGAGATGCGGCACGAGCCGAAGACGAGCTTCACGGCCTCCCCATCGGCCATCGGACGCATCACGCTCGGCGGAAATCCCGAACCCGTCTGCGGCCACACCCGCTCCCCGTCGAGCCGCACTTCGTACTCGTGAGCGTCGCCGGGCTCCAGCCCCGTAACGTGGACGAGGGCGTAGTGGTGATCCCCCACGCGAAACGTGCGCGATTTGCAGCCGAGAACCTCGACCTCGCAGGCGGCGTCAGTCTCGACCCAGACGGTGGCGTCCGCGGCGCCGACGTGGCGCAACAGCGGACCCAGGATCAACTCAGGCATCTGGTGTATCCTCGCGCATCCAGCCCCTTCTCGCCGTGGATTTTGGAAGGATACATCAGGCGGTGCATTGCGGCTCGCGCGGCGGCTCGCCATCGAAGCTGCTTCCGCTAGAATAGGCCGCATGGAGACGAAACAGAGAGTGTTCAGCGGGATTCAGCCGAGCGGGGCGTCACACCTCGGGACGTACCTGGGGGCGCTCAAGAACTGGGTGGCGCTGCAGGACGACTACGACAACTACTTCTGCCTCGTGGACCTGCACGCCCTGACGACGCCGCAGGACCCGAAGGTGTTGCGGTCCAACATCCGGGAGCTGGCGGCGATCTTCCTGGGGGTCGGACTGGACCCCGCCCGTTCCGTGATCTTCCGCCAGAGCCACGTCTCGGAGCACGCTGAACTGGCGTGGCTGTTGAACTGCATTGCGAAGGTCGGCGAGTTGTCGCGGATGACGCAGTTCAAGGACAAGGCCCAGAAGGGTGGCGCGGAGGCCGCGAGCGTCGGCCTCTACGACTATCCGGTGCTGCAGGCCGCCGACATCCTCCTCTACAACGCGCACCGCGTCCCCGTCGGCGAGGACCAGCGCCAGCACCTGGAGTTGTCCCGCGTCCTGGCGCGCCGCTTCAACGGGACCTACGGCGAGACCTTCGTGGTGCCGGAGCCCATGATCCTCGAGACCGGCGCACGCGTCATGTCGCTGGATGATCCGGCGAAGAAGATGAGCAAGAGCTCGCCCGTGCCTTCCAGCTACATCGCACTCCTCGACGCCCCGGACACCGTGCGGAAGAAGATCCGTCGGGCAAAGACCGACTCCGGCTCCGAGATCACCGCCTCCCCCGACAAACCCGCCATCACGAACCTCCTCGATATCTACGCCGCCATGACCGGCAAGTCCGTTGAAGAGCTCGAAGCGGATTACCAGGGCAAGGGCTACGGGGACTTCAAGAAGGATCTCGGCGAGGTCGTCGTCGAAGGCCTCTCCCCCATCCGCGAGCAGGCGCTGGAGCTCCTCGGCGACCCGAAGGAGCTTGACGACCTGCTGGAGATCGGGGCGGAGAAGGCCCGCGCCGTCGCCGGCGCCACCCTGCGCGACGCCCAAGCGAAGATGGGCCTCGGCTAGTGGAGGAGACTAAAAAGAAGATCCTCAAGGTCCTCACCGCCATACCGCCCGGCGTGCGCTACTCCACCGCTGACTGGGGTCGAATCCTGGGCGACGACAAACGCGAGATCCGTCACACCCTCGATGAGTTGGAGAACGACGGGACCATCCTCGTCGAGCGCGACGAGGGCCGCCCGGATAAGCCGCTCTACCGGCTGAAGCGTTAACCGGGCATCGAAGCCGACGAAAGCGTCTGAATCATGAGGATCACGATGACGCTCGGCGGCTCGCGCGGCGACGTGCAGCCCTACGTGGCCCTCGGCCTCGGCCTGAAGGCCGCCGGTCACGAGGTCCGGCTGGCCGCGCCGGGGACTTTCGAGAACCTCGTCCGCGAGCGGGGTCTGGACTTCCATCGCATCTCGCTCGACCCGCGGGAGGCCGTCCGCCGGCAGCTTCACAAGGGCGACGCGAACCTGCTGGAGTTCGCCTGGCGCTCGCGCTCTATCCTGGCTCCGATCATGCAGGAGAACACGCAGCAATTCCTCGAAGCCTGCCGGGATGCGGAAGCCATCGTCTACACGTCCATTGGATTTCTCGGATACGGTATCGCCCGAGATCTCGGCCTCCCAAGAATTGGGGCCATGTATGGTCCCCTCATCAACTCCTCCCGCTACTTTCCGAGCTCCTTCGTACCCGTACCTTCCGGGCGTCTGGACGGGTCGCCGAACCTTCCGCGCCGGCTCTACAACGGCCTTACCTATACGGCATCCCAGCAACTACTCTGGCAGGTCTTGCGCGCGCCCGCGAACCGCGCGATCTCCGCCACGCCGGGCCTCTCCCCATATCCCCTCGACGGTCCGTTCGGGGAGATAAAACGCCACCGGGAGCCGGTCCTGAACGGCTGGAGCCCGAGCGTCCTGCCCCGGCCGCCGGATTGGGACGCGCACCTGCCCGTAACCGGCTACTGGTTCCTGGACCGTCCCGAGGGCTGGCGACCGTCCGGCGGCCTGGAGGACTTCCTCGACTCCGGGCCGCCACCGGTAAGCGTCGGCTTCGGCAGCATGAGCGGCGCCGGGGCCGAGGAGTTGACGGCAACGGTGTTGCGCGCTCTCGCCCGGACGGGAGACCGGGGAATCCTCGTCACTGGCTGGGGCGGCATCACGAACGCCGACCTGCCGGACAGGGTGTTCAAGGTGAGCGAGGTTCCCCACGACTGGCTCTTTCCGCGCGTTCGGGCGGCCGTCCATCACGGCGGCGCGGGGACGACCGCCGCCTCGCTGCGGGCCGGAGTACCCACGATAGTCGTGCCGTTCTTCGCCGACCAGTCTTTCTGGGGCGCGCGGGTGGCGGGCCTCGGCGCCGGGCCGCGCCCCATCCCGCGCGCGAAGCTCACCGCGGAGCGGCTCGCGGCGGCATTCAAGCAGACCAGGGACGCGGGGATGCGGGAGCGGGCGCGGAAGCTGGGAGAAAGAATTCGGGCCGAAGACGGCGTGGCCCGCGCCGTCGAAGCATTCCACCGTCTGTTGTAAGAGTCTGTTTTGCAAGGTTCATACTGCCGTTGCACACGAAGTGTAGACCACTTAACCTACGCCTGATGCAACTTCGAAAGAGGCAAAGCCGGCTGCAACCACGGGCACGGCGCGCCTCGGGAGGGCCGAGATGATCATCCGAAAAGGTCAGGCGCCAGCGGATCCGGAAGCCGAGGTACGGGCGGAGCAGTACGGCGTCTCCGAACGGCTGCGCTATTCGGACGCGGGCGGTTTGACCCAGTTCGGCGCCCACGTCGAGACGCTGCAACCGGGGTCTCGGTCTTCCGAGAGGCATTGGCACGAAGAGGAGGACGAGTTCCTCTACGTGCTCTCGGGCGAGGCGACCGTGATCGAGGATGACGGCGCCCATCTTCTACATCCCGGCGACGCAGCCTGCTGGCCGGCCGGCGCGGCGAACGCCCACCAGGTTGTGAACCGCTCGGACGAACCCTGCGCCTACCTCATCTTCGGCACCCGGATGGCGCGCGAGGTCATCCATTACCCCGACGTGGAGAAGGTCGGGTACATCGAAGGTGAGACGTGGCGGTTGCATCGCACAAGCGATGGGTCCGTGATCATGGAAGGAAAGATGGAACAAGTCCGTCCCCTTGCCTGGTGGGGGTCCAGGGCCGATCAGGCGCCGTAGCACCGGCTGCCCTACGCCCCGTGGCGCCGGTGTCCGCGAAACGGAAGAAAACATACATGTCACGGGATCTTTACTGTTATCATTAGCGGGAGCGTAGGGATGACCGAGACGAGGGTATAAGGACCGGATGGACGACACCCGCACCGAAGCCGACGCATTAGAACAAAACGACGCTACACCTCCGTGGTTCCGGCTGCGGGCGGTTGCCGTGCATCTGTACACGGCGAGCGGCGCGGTACTGGCGCTACTCATCCTGGTGGCCGCCTTCCAGGGCCAGGAGGTGCGGGCGCTGTGGCTGATGCTGGCCGCCCTCGCCATCGACAGCACGGACGGCCTGCTGGCGCGCAAGCTGCGGGTGAGCGAGGCTTTGCCGTTCTTCGACGGCGCGATGCTCGACAACATCGTGGACTACATGACCTACGTCTTCGCGCCGATGGTCCTGTTGTGGAGCGGAGGCTACCTGCCGGAGGGCAACACCGGCGTGATGTTCGCGGCGCTGCCGCTCGTGGCGTCGAGTTACCAGTTCTGCCGGGTGGACGCCAAGACCGACGACCATTATTTCCTCGGCTTCCCGAGCTACTTCAACGTCGTCGCGTTCTACATCATAGTCTTCGACGTGACCCACGCCGCGGCGGCGTGGATGCTCGTCGTCTGCTCCGTGCTGGTCTTCATCCCGATCCGGTACGTCTACCCGACCCGCACCGTCGCCTTCCGCCGGCTCTCGCTCTTTCTCACCACGCTCTGGCTAGTAAGCTACGCGGTAATACTGTTTCAGATGCCCAAGCCCGAGCCCCTCATCCTGGCTTTCTCTCTACTGTACCTGATCTACTACTTCGCCCTGAGCCTCTACCTCTCCGGCAAGCTCCTCGCAGCCCGCCGCCTCGAAGAGGAATTCATCGAGCAATAACC
>CALMWA010000119.1 GCA_937873125.1 uncultured Actinomycetes bacterium
GAGCCCGCCCGGTCGGCGGGGAAGTATGGTGTGAGCGTGCGGGATTCGAAAGGGCAGGCCGGAGAACGGGCCATGCCCGCGCCGCCCGTGGACAAGACACTCTACCTCACGGTGCCGAAGATGGGCCGTTACGAGGACGTGGTGAGGAACGACGACTCGGCTTGGGCTCTGGATAACGGCGCCATAAAGCTCCCCGTCACCGGTTTCCCCTGGCAGGATAACGCCAACACATACATCGCCGGGCACGCTCTGGGATACGCCGGCACCGAGAGCTACATGCAGTTCGCGGAGCTGCCGAACATGACCGAGGGAGATGAAATATTCCTGTCCGACGCCAACGGTACAACCTACGAGTATCGGGTGACGGAAGTCCTGACGGTAACGCCCCAGGACAACTGGGTCACGGACCCCGTGCCGGGTAAGGACATGATCTCGCTCCAGACCTGCGTAAACCCGCCGGACTACGATCAGCGGCTCGTCGTGCGCGGCGAGCGCGTGAACGTAGAGACCCTCTAGAGCGACGGACCCGAAAAGCCTCTCTCCAGATTCCGGGTCCGTATCCGGGACACGAAAAAGGACCGGAACCCTTCGAGGTTCCGGCCCGGCTAATCGTTCGGTGAGCGGTTACTTCAGGAGGTCTTTGGCCGCGCCCTTCTTCTCCTTGAGAGTGCCTTTGTCCTGGTCCGCTTTGCCCTCGGCTTTCTTGTCCTTGTTGCCGGTCAGCGCGCCGCCGGATTCTTTCGCGCGGCCCTTGACCTTGTCCATGGCTCCCTCGGCTTTGTCCTGGCTGCTCTTCTTCGGCACTTGACTCTACCTTCCCTGGCTTCCACTTCGGGAGGCTCCATACCCGCTCGACACACGACGCACACAACAAACACGCAACAAACACGCAACCGACGTGCTCCGAGCTTTCTCTCGGAAGGCCCGGTCCGTTTTACAAGCTCGCCGCGCGACGCTCATAATTTATCTCAAGCATTGCGGCTAATTAGCACGTTTGATATAAGAGGTATTAGGACGCTTGGGAGAGATAGGAGGACAGAGATGAGCATTTTCCCGACGAAGGTTCTGCTGGCGACCGATGGTTCCGAAGACGCGGAGCTGGCGCTCTCGACAGCAGTTGACCTCGCGAACAGCACCAACTCGGAGCTACACGTGATGACCGCTAGCCCAGGGATGCCTGACCCAGCCTATGCGGCGCACGAGGCCAGCCTGCGCTACGAAACCTACGAGGAGGCGCAAGAGGCGATCACCGGCGAGGCCCGGAAGATCCTCGAAGAGCAGGTCCGCAAGATCGAGGAGGCCGGCGGGACCATCAAGAAGACCTACCTGAAAATCGGTGAGAGCAAGGACCAGGCCATCGTCCACCTGGCGGACGAGATCGGGGCCGGCCTCATCGTGATGGGCAGCCGAGGCCTCGGTGGTTTCCGCCGGGCGCTCATGGGCAGCGTCTCCGACTCTGTAGTGCGCCACGCCCACTGCCCCGTCATGATAGTGCGCCACTGAACTAGGAGCCGGGCATTCGGGGCGGGGCGCTCTTTCAGAGCAGGTCTATCTCCTCCGGCGTGAGGCCGTAAGCTTCGTTCACGAGATCCGAGATGCGGCGCTCCAGCTTTGCGGCCTCGGCGCGATCTTGCGAGGTTAGACGGCTTTGCTCTCGTGGAACACGATACTGCAAGCTACTTCCGAGCCTTCCGCTTCCACGATTGGCCTCAGCCTGACAGATACCGTGTATTACAAGTTTTATAGGCTAACAACACCCAGGACCAGCAAGACCAAGAGGACCAACAGCGAAATCAAAGTCAGAACTCCCCAAATGAGCTTGACTCGACTTCCTCCGTTCATGATCCTCCTCTCAGGTAAGGGCCGGGACTCCCCGTAAGGATACCCCGGCCCGGTGGATAACGTAGTATCCAAGTTACTCTAGCTCTCTAACCGCGCTCTCCGGCTCCTCGACACCTCCGATTCGACGGACCGAACACACCTCGTGTAGCTTCAAAAGGTCCTGAGCACGGTACTGCTCTCCTTCGTACGCGCTACCGGAGGACCCTGGCCTTGATCTGCAGGCTCCAGCCACCCGCGAACTGCCCGCCGTCGACCGAAGGGAAGTCGTCTACGACAAAGAGCTTCCAAAATCCGTTCGGGTTGGTCCCGTCGAAGCGCGAGAGAAGTCGGTTGCCGCTAGGCGTTTGGGTCGGGAAGGGGTCGAGGATAATGTTGTAGTTCGAAGGCATGTACGCGGTACTTACGATCTGGCCCGAATCGGGGAAGAAGATCGGCGCCTCGTCGTCTATCGTAAGGCCCACCCCGTTCACGTCGCCGCTGCCGCCAGCGTCGCTCATTACGATGGCGTTCCTCCCGTTGGGTGCCTTCAGGAGTACGTCCACGTCGTCGGGGAAGGTGTGAATGTAGCCACGGATCTTGACGTTGACGTCCAGGATCTTGCCCTGCCTCAGGTTGGCCACCTTCACCCTAGACGGGTAGGGCGCCGCGGTGTTGTTGGGGGTCGGGAACAAGATCGCATTGGGGTTGCTGAAAGTCCTGGTGACCACCTTGAACCTCGATGCGGCGTCTGCGGGCTTCGTCGCGAGCAGCGCCATCGTCCCCAGCGCAACCGCCGTCGCCAGGACTAGCGTCAGCACAGCCACCACCGCCTTCGATCTGTCGAGCCTCGCCATGTTTGCTCCCTTCCTGGTTGGGCGGTGGGTTGTGAACCCACCCACCTTTACGTAACGCAGGTAACATAAACCCGCAGTCGTCGAAGCGCATCCCCCAATTGAGTGATTTTGCTGAAAACGCGACAAAAGCCGGAGCCCCGTAGGACTCCGATCAGTCAAGTGGCGAACGGTGGTTACTTGTCGTCAACTACCGCCGCGCGTTTCCTAGGCATAATTCCGCGCTGCTTGCTCCAGTGCTGGGGTCGCGTTAGCCAGGTCTTCCGGGGTCATCACGGCGTGCATCTTGACGGTCGCACCTAGTCCAAGGAAAAGTGGCTCGGCAATAGCGGGGATCTCGGAGGCGTCGTCTATGTTAACGACGATGTATCCGCCTCTCGCACCTTCCACTTCCGTGAAGTACGCTGCCTCGGGCTTGAGTTCCTCCAGTATGGACTGGATGGTTTGTCCGAGACTGCCGTCTCTGATCGCCGCGTCTCCCCTGTCCGGTGGGATCCGAATTTCGAGCATGAACCGCATGATTCTTCTCCTTTCCCGCTTCCCTAATGGTTTCAATGATAGAACCATACTGCGAAGGTCGGTATCCCCAAAATGGGCTAATTCGAGAACATATGAAGGCCGGAGCCCCGTTAATTTACCAAGGCCCAACACCATCGGAGGGACTCTAAGGAACCGGCTCCTGACCTGCCGGGATACTGGGAGGCGGGGGAACAACGCCTAACTGCTGCATGAGCCCCAGCAAGTCCATCTGCACCCAGTTTTCTACAAACTTGCCACCCTCGATGCGCCAGATGTCGATGTAGGGTACCTTCACCTGTTTTCCGGTAGGGGGTATGCCCTGAAAGGGCCCCTGGTGGCTACCCACGAACGCCCCTCGGCCTATGACTGTGTCCCCTTCGGCGAACACCTGCTCTACGTCCACGCGGATGTTAGGGAAGGCCGTGCGAAACATGCCGATCACCTGTTTGAAGCCATCGGCTCCGGGCGTCGACGCAGGAAAGTTGTAGTTGACGTAGTTGGGGGCGACCAGCTCGTCCACCGTCTCCAGACTACCCTGGTTGATCGCCTCCTCGAACAAACGCCGGTAGAGTGCCTTGTTGTATTCCTCGGACATTCGTGCCCGCCTTCCCGGACCTTCTGGCCCGCTTCTTCCGAACCGTGTATGGCTGCGCGCTCCGGGGTGCTCCCGCCAAGTGCTCAACTACCGCGAAAAGCAGCGTTGGCAGCGGCAGTATCGGTGTATTCCTGAAACCTCGTAACCTTCCCATCCCGTACCGTGAACACGTGCGCGAAGTCGCTGTGGAACTCCTTGCCGGTGGCCTTCACGAGCCATGCGTAGTGGCCCAGCGCCACTACCTTATCGTTCTGGGCGACGAACTCCGTGGGCTCGAATTGCAGAACTTCTTGGACCTCGTCCAGGGTGGAGAAGAACTGGCCTACTTCTTCGACGCCCCGGTACATGCTGGCGAACGGCATCTCCTCCGTCTCCGGAGTTTCCCATTCGACATCTTCGGAGAGCAAGCCGAGCACGCCCGGGATATCTCCTCTCTGGAAGTTCCCGTAGGCTTGCTGCACGAGGTTCGTATTGTCCTGTTCACCCATGTCCAACTTCTTTCCCTAAACACCCGCACTCATTCTACGAGTAACGATAATTGCCGTTGAATAGGAAGAAACTTTCCGGCGGCTCTGTCAAGACGAGACGGCTACCTCGTATCGCTCTACGTCCTCGACCGTCGCGCTGGAGGCCTCTGCGCTCTCGCTGCGCAGACGGTTCGCCGCCTCTTCGCTGGCGTGCAGGGCCTCTTCGGTCTCCCAGAGAGTTATCGAGAGGGACTTGCCACTCTCGCGGTCGACCAGATATTGGAGACCTTTGAACCCGTCTAGCTGCTGAACCCTAGGAATTATGTCTTCCCGGACGCGGGCGAGACCTGTTTCTATCTGTGCTGGGTCCCCCCGGTACGTGCTTACCCGTGCGAACATCCGTCTCTCCCTTCTCTTCAGCTTGCCACAGCAATTGACGGATTGCGCGGACCGTGTCCTCGGGAAGATCGAAGGACCGGAGTAGGATCCGTACTTACCCCGGTCCCCGCGCCGTTATTAGTCCTGAGATGCTCCCTTGGCGTACTGATCGGCGCCCGAGAAGTCCAGCATGACGCAGGGCTCGTCTCCGAGAGTCCAGGCATCGTGTCCTGGCGGGATCACCACGGCATCATCGGGACCGATCTCGATCTCCGCCCCGTCGTCCATCCTGACGTGCATCCGACCCGAGAGCACGTACCCTACGTGCGGAACCTGGCAACTCTCGGTGCCTGCGATCGGCTTGACGCACTCCGACCATTTCCAGCCCGGCTCGAAGACGGCCCGGCCGACGGTCACGCTATCGAGGGTCACCACATCCATCTTGCCCTTGTCGAACTCCCTGGTCTCTTCCGGGGAAGCCAGGTTCTTGCCCTGTATGCTGCGTACAGGGGTCTCCATACCGCTACCTCCTTTCCCTTTCCCCCGCGAGCTCGCAACCCACGTACTCGCGTCAGACAAGATAGGTGATGTGCCTAGCTTGAGCAATGGGCAATTTGTCCCAATGGTGTCAAGAGCTTGTGTCGCTCCGTCTTACGGCTTCGATCCGGCTGTCGCATGGCCTCACACCGGCTGTGGCTCCCGCAAGTGAGATGTAGGGTCCTTGGGGCGATCTCAATGCTTCCGGTGCCGGGCTGAGAAAGTCGCAACAAATACTTCATCTGGGGGATGTGGAGACGCTCAAGAGGTGGCATCTTTGCGTTGCGAAGGCAAATCCGGGCAGCGCGAGGAGGACAGGATAATGGATGCTCAACCCCAGGCTCCCGACCTGACGGTCATAAAAGAACGCCAGCAGAAGGCCTGGTCCGCGGGAGATTATGGCAAGGTCGGCGTGAGGCTGCTCCTGATTGGCGAGTTGCTGTGCGAGGCTGCGAACTTGCGTCCCGGCGAGAGGGTGCTAGACGTGGCCTGCGGCAACGGTAACACTTCGCTGGCGGCGGCCCGGCGCTTCTGCGAGATCACGGGCGTGGACTATGTGCCCGCGCTGCTGGAGGAGGGCCGGGAGCGCGCAGCGGCCGAGGGACTAGAGGTTGACTTTAGGGAGGGAGACGCCGAGAATCTTCCCTTCCCGGACGCTTCCTTTGATGTGGCGCTCTCGACCATTGGGGCCATGTTCGCCCCGAACCAGGAGAAGGTGGCGGGTGAGCTGTTGCGGGTGGTGAGGCCGGGGGGCAGGATCGGGATGGCGAACTGGACTCCCGAGGGGTTTGCCGGCGGCCTGTTCAAGCTCATGGGCAAGTATGCACCTCCGCCTCTCGGCCTCAAACCGCCCTTCCTGTGGGGCACGGAGGAGCGGCTGCGCGACCTCTTCGGCGGGGGCGTCGCGGAGATGAGGATCGAGCCTCGAGAATTCATCTTCTACTACCCTTCGGCGAGGTACTGGGCGGAGTTCATGCGAAGCAACTTCGGACCCCTCAACAAGGCATTCGAAGCTCTCGACGAGGAAGGCCACCGGAGGCTGGAGGACGACCTAGTCGAACTGGTCGAGAGCCACAATCGTTCGGACGTCGGGACGGCGGTGTGGCCGGGCTCATACCTCGAAGTGGTTGCAACGAAGCGCTGAACGTATGGTCGGGATCTACGGAAGATTCCCGCCCTTCACCCATCTGACGCCGGGAGCTTGGATCCGCCTCGCCGTCCGCGAAGAACACACGTAGCTGGTGAACAATAACCTTCGCGGAGACCGGGCGGGGGAGCGCAGGACTCGCGCCTCTACCCCGCGCTGATTTAATATATTGCAGAGCAAAGACGTAGCTTCTCCGAGGCGGGCTGAGAGTGGGCTGGCATTACACACCTTACGCGTTGATCCTGCTCGCGGTGACGGCCGTGTCGGTGACGCTCGCCCTCCACGCCTGGCGGCTCCGCGACACTCCCGGCGCCAAAGAGCTTGCGTTGCTCCTTGCGGCGGTGTCCGTCTGGAGCTTCGGCTACGGATTGGAGTTCCCATTCACCGATCTCGGGGTCAAGGTCTTCTGGGCCAGCGTCCAGTACCTAGGCGTCGTTACCGTGCCGGTCGCTTGGGCGGTCTTCGCGCTACGGTACACGGGACGGGGAGGTTGGATCTCCCGCCGCAACCTGCTCCTGCTCTCGGTCGTCCCGGTGATGACGCTGGCGCTGATGTGGACCAATGGTGCGCACCACCTGTTCTGGACCAGTGTAGGCACCGATCCTTCGAGGACATTTCTTCTCGTGGAGCACGGCGTCCCGTTCTGGATCTTCGTCCTGTACTCATACGTGTTGGTGGCATTCGGCACCTTCTTGATGTTGTCCATGATCCTCCGCTCGACGAACCTGTACCGCGGGCAGGGCGGGGCGCTACTGGCTGGAGTGGCGGCGCCGTGGGTCGGCAACGGGATAAACTTAATCGGCCTAAACCCATTCCCCAGGCTGGACCCGACCTCGTTTACGTTCTTGATCAGTGGGGCGGCGGTCTCGTGGGCTTTGTTCCGCTTCCGGCTGCTGGATATAGTGCCGGTGGCTCGCGACACCGTCATAGAGGTTATGAACGACGCCGTGATCGTGACGGATGCTCAGCGCCGCGTCGTGGACTTGAACCCGGCGGCGCAAAACATCCTGCGACGCCTGTCCTCGGAGGTGGTGGGCAGTCCCCTGGCACGGGTGGAACCCGGCCTCGACGCCCTGCTCGACGTCCCCGGCGATGAGGAGGAAGCACACAAGGAGATCTCGCTCGGCAAGGACACCGAGCGGCGCGACTACGACCTCGCCCTCTCGTCGCTACGCGACCGGAAAGGGAGAACAACGGGATACCTGCTGGTCCTGCGCGATGTGACGGAGCGCCGCCGGGCGGAGCGCGAGCTGGAGCACTTCGCCTACCTCATCGCCCACGACCTGCGCGCGCCGCTGAGGACCATCAGCGGCTTCTCCCACGTCCTGGCTGAGGACTATTCCGCCGCGCTCGACGAGATGGGCAGGAGCTACCTGGATCGGACGCGGAGCGCTGCCCAGCGAATGGGGGAGATGATCGACGACCTGCTCGACCTCTCCCGCCTGACGCGCTCCGAGATGCGCCGGGAGACCGTGGACCTCACCTCGCTCGCCACCACGATCGCTGAGGAACTGCGCGAAGGCAACCCGGAACGCTCCACGGAGTTGGTCATCACCGAGGGACTTACAACGGTGGGCGACCCGCGTCTCTTGCGGGTGGCCCTGAGGAACCTCCTGGAGAACGCCTGGAAGTTCACCGCCGGAGAGCAACGGGCCAGGATAGAGTTCGGGGTCGCCTCGCAGGATGGATACCCGACGTACCACGTGCGCGACAACGGAGCGGGCTTCGACATGGCCTACTCCGGTAAGCTCTTCCGTGCCTTCCAGCGTCTGCACACCGCCGACGAGTTCGAGGGCTCCGGCATCGGGCTGGCTGCCGTGGCCCGTGTGATCGAGCGCCACGGAGGACGTATCTGGGCCGAAGGGGAGGTCGGCAAGGGCGCCACCTTCTACTTCACGCTCTAGCCCGCCGCACACCCAACCCAGGTAGGCTCGAAGAAGGTGCCTGTCAAAGCAGAATCTGTTGTATATGAGTTGGGAAGAGAAAGGCTGAGAGAGGAGGGTCGAGTATGTTTGTCTTGTCGATTTTCGCGTCGATACCAAGGATCTGTCGCTAGACGAGCTCTGGGACATCTGGAAGAACGAAGCGGATGCAGCGCTCGGGGCTATGGAAGCTGGCAAGGTTGTCTCGCTCTAGGTCGCCGGCCAGCGCCGCGCGCTGGGAATTGTGGACGTAGAATCTCATGACGAGCTGGATCAGATCATCATGGCTAGCTTACCGATGTCTCATTACCTTACGATAGCTGAGGTCCTGCCAATACGAGAGTACAGCGCCTTCGCCAACGATTTGAGGCGCCGCTGGCAACAATAGCGGTCGCACTCCTTCGACTGCGAGTTGCAGGGCGACGCTTGAGCGGTTTCCCGTCGATAACCGAAGGCCGGAGCCCGAAGGACCCCGGCCCGGAGACTCAGCGTGTCTCGCTCCTCAGTCGAGGAAGACGTCTTCGACGAAGATTTCCTCTCCTGGGCCCGCAGCAGCTACCGCAAAGTTAAACTCAAGAGGCACGTTGAAACCTATGGCGAAGGTGCTTGAGAAGTCGCCGGCCCCGGCAGCGTCTTGGCCGAAGCCCAGGTTGGGTGCGCCCTGAGCGAGGTTCGGGCTGCCGGCCACTACCGCGCCTCCATCAAGCTCACCCGCGATAAGGCCACCGGCGGTCACCGTATCCGCCCAGGCAGGTGCCGCGAATGCCAGCATCATCGCCAGCATAACCCCCAGCATGACCAGTTTCCTCATTACGCCTCCTTTCGTAGACCTTCCCTAGAATTTCATGATGCCACAAAGTGACCCCTCCGCAACACCCCGGAGACGGATATTTGCATCCGCTCAAGCTAAAAGGGACGGGGCGGTCTTCCAAAGGAGGTCCATTTCCCGCGGCGCGAGACCGAATGCCTGGTTTACGAGATCGTAGAGGCGGCGCTCCAACCTCGCGGCCTCGGTGCGGTGTTACACAATGATCAGCCAGCCTTGCTTTCTTGGCGGCTCTCATGCTTTACGCTGATCGGGAGTCCATCGACTTCCAGTAGCGATAGATCCACCAACTTGCTCGCTGCCGAATCGATGTCTATGGCCGTGACCTCGCCCTCGGGCGTGTAATGGAACACGATACCGGGGGCTACTTCCGAGCCTTCCGCTTCCACGCCCGGCCTTAGCTTGACGAACAGGCTGTCCGTGTCGGGATAATAACTAACCTTCATGCTCTCTCCTCCGCTTGCGGGTGAAGCCGGTGTCGAAAAAGGCGTTATGCAAAGCTCTGCGGTCTCCAGTGACGATTACTCGAAGGTATAAATCCTTCCCTGATGGGCGACCCCAGAAAGCGAACCGCCCGTTTGGCTGACGCTCGACGTACTCGGCGTCCTCGACTATACGCTCGCACGTCTCTTGCGTAATGCCGGTACGCTCCCGGTTCTCCAGCACATTGTGCCTGAAATACTCCGTTACCTCCATGACCTATAGATCTACTCTACCACTACCAGAACCGGGGCATGCGGGGCGGGGCGCTCTTCCAGAGCAGGTCTATCTCCTGCGGCGTGAGACCGTATGCCTGGTTTACGAGATCGGAGAGGCGGCGCTCTAGCCTCGCGGCCTCGGCGCGGCCCTCGCGCACGGGCGCGGA
>CALMWA010000120.1 GCA_937873125.1 uncultured Actinomycetes bacterium
GGAGCGGTGGCTGGTCGGGGTGCAGTGGCACGCCGAGGCGATGCGCGACGCCGGCGCGGAGCACCGCAACCTCTTCGAGGCGCACGTTCAGGCCGCCGAGCGCCACGCGCTGCGCCGGGCCGCGGCCTAGAGAGCCCTGGAGAGAGCTGCCGCGAGCCGGGGCGTTTTCGTAACCGTCGAGGGGCTGGACTTCTCCGGCAAATCCACCCTCGTCAGACATCTCGAACAAATTTTGGCGGACGTGGATCCCCCGACGCACTTTACGCGCGAACCTGGCGGAACGCCGGCTGCCGAACGCATCCGGGAGATTCTGTTGGACCCCGAGCTGGACATGGATCCCTGGACGGAGGCCTACCTGTACGCGGCGGCGCGCGCGGATCACGCGCGGCGCGAGATTCAGCCCCGACTGGAGCGTGGCCAAAACGTGCTTTGCGAGCGGTATCTCGACTCGAGCATCGCCTACCAGGGCGGTGGACGCGGTCTTGGGGTGGCGGCGGTGCGAGAGTTGAACGCCCGGGCAGTCGGCGGTGTATTCCCCGACAGGACTTTCTACCTGCGGTTGGATGCGGCAGAGAGGGAGCGTCGGGCGAGAGAGCTAAAAGCGCCGCTAGACAGGATAGAGCGGGTTGGGGCGGACTTCATGCGGCGGGTCGAGGCAGGATTTGAGGAGCTGTCGCGCGCCGAGCCGGAGCGTATAGTCGTGCTGGATGCCTCGCGTGCGCCGGAGGATTTGGCGGATTTGGTGGTGGAGGAGATCAATAGCCTACAATACACTCGCGGAGATGATTGAACGTCACGGGAGGCCCCAGTATGGACCGCGGACCGGAGAGCGCGCGGAGGAACAAGTATATGGGGATAGGCGTTGCGATAGGCATCGCCATAGGCGCCGGTCTCGGGCTGTCGCTGGATAACCTGGCGCTGGGCATCGCGATAGGCAGTGGAGTAGGCGTAGCGCTGGGGGTCGGTCTCGCGGCGCGGGGCGACGGAGATGACGGAACTGGCTGAGGCAGGAATCTTCGACGGAATACTCGGTAACGCGCCGGCGCTGACGCTTTTGAAGCGGGCTGTGACAAGTGTTGGGGGCACTCACGCTTACTTATTCGTCGGACCGCCCGGTGTTGGGAAGCGGACAGTTGCGCGAAAGTTCGGGGCGGCGCTGGTTGCGGGCGGGGTCGCGGCGATGGAGGATCGGGGGCGGCGGGGGCTGCATCCCGACCTTGTTGAAGTGAGGCCGGAGGGGGCGTTCACGACCATCGGGCAGGTGCGGGAAGTGTTGCGTCTGGCGGCGAGCCGGCCGTTCGAGGGCGCGCGCCGGGTATTCATTCTGGAGGCGGATACGTTCAACGTGCAGGCGGCGAACGCGCTGCTCAAGACGCTGGAGGAGCCGGAGGGGGAGACGGTCTTCGTGCTGCTCGCGGCTTCCCGCGAGGGGGTGATGCCCACGATCTCCTCCCGCGCTCAAACGGTGCGCTTCAATCCGGTGGCAGTGCGGGAAGTCGCGGAATTCCTCCGAAGTCGGGGTGTGGAGGAGCCGGACCTGGCTGCGGCGCTGGGCCGGGGGAGTGTCGGGCTCTCGATCCGGTACGCCGGAGAGACCGAGATGCAGGAGCTACGCGGCGCGGTCTTCGAGGCGGGGTTCGCGTTTGCTGAGGACTTCGAGGCGCGGCACCGGGCCGCCTCGCGCATAGTGGGGCGGGCCGAAGCGGTCGGAGCGGCGAGGGAAGCCGCTTACCTGGAGGCGTTCGAGGAGCCGGACCGCCGGGCGAAGGAGGGCGCGAAACGCGCCGGACGGGCCGCGCGCGACGGAGCGGTGCGTGAGGCGCTGAAACTGCTTGCGTTGCTTTATCGGGACGCGGCGGCCATCGAGGTCGGGGCGGAAGAGTTGGCGGCGAACGTGGATAGGGTGGCGGAGATCCGGGCTAGGGTAGATCAGTATCCCGAAGCGGACTGGGCGGGGGCGGCGCTGGCATTGGGGGAAGCGCGCGTGGGCCTTGCGTATAATGTCTCTCCGGAGGCGATCCTGGAGGTTACCCTATCGCGGATACGGCGCACAATACTCACACCATCTCTGGAGAAGAGCTACCCCGGCTCGTAGATGTCCGCGTCTCGGGGTGGAGCATCCCGCGGCTCTGCTACGCGAGGGACTTCGACCTGCGGGTCGGCTACCGGGTCGTGGTGGATACCGAATACGGAGAGTTCGTCGGCCGGGTGGCGCTGACGCCTCGTCGCCGCGAGCCGTACACGGAGCCCTACGACATTCTGCGCGTCGTCACGCGGGAGGATGAGCGGGAGGAGGACGCGCATCGGGAGCTTGGGCGTGAGATCCGTAAAGAGGCCGTCAAGCTTGCTCGCGATTACCAGATCGGGTCGGTCGAGTTTATCGGGTGCGACGTCTCTCTGGATGGTTCGTATATCGAGGTGAAGTACCAGGCCGAAGGAGAGCGTGACCTGACGAGAGTACGGGAGAGACTGGAAGACCTCTTCAATGCCCGCGTGGAGATGCGGCGGTTCTCGTTTATCGAGCGGTCGGGAGATACGAGCGGCTGCGACACTTGCGGTTTGCCGTTGTGCTGCGCGACGTGGAGCGGGGCGCGGAGCATGGGGCCGGTCAACGTGCGGCTCGCCAAGCAGCAGGGTGTTACCCCGAACGAGAAGGTCATGGGCTGCTGCGGCGAGGTGAAGTGCTGCATGCGCTACGAGCACGACGCCTACAAGGAGTTCAAGGAGCGGGCGCCGTTCAAGAACACGGTCGTGAAGCTGGACGAGCGGGAGGGTAAGGTCGTGGACTACTCGATGGTTCGCGATGCCGTCTTCGTCCAGTTCGGCCCGAAGCGCAGCGATCAGGAAGTGGTGCCGCTCGGCATTCTCGCCCGCGACAACCCGAACATCCTACCCGCTGACCCCGAGGATTGGGAGATCACACCCGACTCCGAGAACCCGGACGAGTAGCTACAGAGTGTCCGGCAACCTCTGCGACGTGCCCGGCGTCCTCGTCGGCCACGCTACCGACACCGAAGGCCTTACGGGCTGTACGGCCGTCGTGTTCGAGCAGCCAGCCGTCGTTGGGGTGGACGTGCGGGGCTCATCGCCCGGCACGCGGGAGACGGACCGGCTCGGGCCCATCGGCGCCGTGCGGCCGACGCATGCCCTGCTCCTCACCGGCGGCAGCGCCTTCGGGCTGGCCGCCGCGGAGGGAGTCGTGCGCTTCCTCGAAGAGAGGGGCGTCGGCCTGGACGTCGGGGTGGCGCGGATACCGCTCGTGTCGGCGGCCGTACTCTTCGACCTCATAGTGGGTTCTCCTGCGGCCCGTCCCGACGCTGCGATGGGCTATGAGGCGGCCTCGTCGGCGAGCGGCAAGTTCGCCGAGGGGAGCGTGGGAGCCGGGACCGGCGCATCGGTCGGGAAAGTGCTCGGTATGGATCGGGCGATGAAGGGCGGCATCGGGAGCGCCTCCGTGCGGCTCGACGGCGGACTCGTAGTGGCGGCGCTCGCGGCCGTCAACGCCTTTGGTGACGTGCGGGACCCGCGCAGCGGAGAGATATTGGCCGGGCCGCGCCTGGACAACGGGAAGCTAGGCGACACGCTGGAACTTCTGCCGAAGGCCGCCGCCCGGATGCGGTGGGGTGAGAACACCACCCTCGGTATCGTCGCTACCAACGCCCGCCTCTCCAAACCACAGGTCAACAAGGTCGCCCAGATGGCCCACGACGGCCTGGCCCGCGCGATCTACCCGGTTCACACCACCGTGGACGGTGACGTGGTCTTCGCCGCTTCGGTGGGAGAAGTCTCCGCGGTCCCCGACGTCGTTGGAAGCTGGGGCGCCTATGTTATGCAGGAAGCCATCCTGCGGGCCGTCGTGGTGGCGGAAAGCGTGCCGGGGATACCATCGCTCTCCGAGTACCGGGGCTGATAACCGAACTCGATACCTCGAAGCGCCGCTGCAAAGTAAAGGCCCGAGCGTCAAGCTCGGGCCTTGAGTCCTTACGCGATATCGTAACGTTCTGGCAGCTAGGCTCCTTCGGGGACGAGGATACCGCGTCCGCGGAGGTTGCCGTTGTTGAGGTCCTGGATCGCGTCGTTGACGGCGTCTAGCGGGTAAGTGGAGGTGTGCAGCGTGACTAGGCCGCGCGCGGTGAGGTTCATCAACTCGGCGAGGTCGTTGTAGGTGCCGACCAGGTTGCCGATGACGTTGCGCTCGGTGGAGATGATGTCGATGGTCGGAATTTCGACCTTACCGCCGTAGCCGATGACGTAGTGGGATCCGGCCGGGCGGGTCATCTTCCAGGCGTCGTCTTGCGCGCCGCGCTCGCCGACGTAATCGAAGACGACCTCCGCGCCGCCGTTGGTCATCTCGATCACGGTGTCAGCGTAACCTTCTTCGACCTTTACAGTTTCATCTGCGCCCCACTCTCTGGCGAGCGCGAGTGCTTCCTCGTTGGGGTCCACGACGATCACGTTAGCGGGCGTCATGGCCTTGAGGCACTGGATGCCGATGTGTCCAAGTCCCCCAGCGCCGATGACGACGGCGTTCGTGCCCGCGTACAGCTCCGGGACGCTCTTCCTGACGGCGTGGTGGGCGGTCAGGCCGGCGTCGGCGAGGGCTGCTATCTCCTTGGGTTGCAGAATCGGGTCGAGCTTTACGCACGCCCGCGCACTGGTCTTCAGGAGTTGGGCGAAGCCGCCGTCCTGGCTGATGCCGGGGAACGCGCCGTTCTCGCACTGCATGTCGCGCCCGGCGCGGCAGTAGCGGCACAGGCCGCACGTGATCAAGGGGTGCAGGATCACGGTGTCACCGACCGCCACGTTGGTTACCGCCGAGCCGATCTCCTCGACCCAGCCGGAGTTCTCGTGGCCCAGCGTGTACGGCAGAAGGTTACCGTCCGCGTCCTGGATGGGCGCCCACTGGCCCTCGATGACGTGTATGTCAGTGCGGCACAGCCCCGCCGCCCCGATCTTGACGATAACGTCGAACGGACCCTCTATCCTGGGCTCTTCGATCTCCTCTAGCTTCAAGCTGTCCGACGGGATGCTCTCGTCGTAGCGGTGCAGCCTAGCTGCTTTCATGCTGTCGCCTCCTTCTTTTCTTGTATTCCGTAGCGGGTGGCGAGCAGACCCCGGCACAGGCTCGCGTTACCCTCGATGCTCACCCGGACGGTCCGGGCGAACCGCAGGTGCTGAACGACCGCGTCCTTCGGGACCCGGTTGCCGTCCGGGTCGACGATCAGCGGCTCTTCCGGCCCGATCTCCAGACCAAGCTCCGCGCGCCGCTCCAGGTACGTCTCGAATTCTTTAGACGGTGGCACCTCTTCAAGCGACATGCCGGAGAGGTCCAGGGGGGTAAAGCCGTCCGCCAGCATGGCTCGGCACAGCTGCTCCTGCCGGCTGACGAAGGACTTGCGGCGGAAGGTGGTGCGTAGTTCCTCCAGATCTCCACCCTCCGTCTTATCGGGGAACGCGCCGTCGAAGCCGCGCTGCTCGTTGACGCCGCCGTTGATCTCTTCCGACGCGTAATGATCGTCGAGAACGATTCTTGCCTGCTCGATCCCCGCCACCGACAGTACGGCGGCCTTCGCGTCCGCGACCATCAGATAGGCGAAGTTCGGGGCGCAGAAGTACGTCGGCAATCGCAGGCGCACGAACGCGGCGCTGGCTTCGATCTCCAGGTCGGAGACGAAGTCGAGGTCGGTTATCGGCTCGTCAAGCTCCGGGTCCCGGACGCCGGAGAGGGCGTCCAGGACCGCTTTGCGGGTCGGCATCAGGCCGGAGAGACCGGGTCGGCGGCGATCTGGCCGGTGGTGCTGCCGGCGGTGGCGAGCTGCAGTTCCTCGGGGACCTCGATGTCGTAGAGCTTCGCGGCGTTGAGGCCGAGGATCTTGCGCTTGATGTCCGGCGTGATCTCCGCGTAGTCGTCGAACTCCGCGTCATCCGGGTACTGGAAGTCCACGAACTTCTCGACCAGCCATCCCGGCTGCCACAGCGCGTAGTCGCTGGCGAACATCAGGCGGTCCTCACCGATCCAGTACAGAAGCTCGCCGATGATCTGGGCGAAATAGCGCGGCTTGGCGTGGATGAACGGCATCGCGACCGCCAGCCCGCCGTACACGTTTGGCTCCTGCGTCCCGATCCAGCAGAAGTCCTCCAGCCTCGGTAGCCCGACGTGCTCGACGACGAAGTTGAGGTCCGGGAACAGCGTCGCGGTGCGGTCCACGTCCGCCACGTCGAAGGCGTCGCGGTTGAGCGGCCAGATCGTCGGTCCCTTGTGGATGTGGACGTTCTTTATCCCGAGCTCCTGGCATTTCTCCAGGTGCTTGAGCGACCAGGGATCGTCCAGCTTCCAGCCGTGGGACTCGCCCTTCCACTCGGCGGTGTAGAGCTTGACGCCCTTGGAGCCGTACTTCTCGAAGTCGCGCTCCAGCATCTCCAGGCCTTTCTCCTCGTTGCGAGGGTCCCAGCCGAAGTTGGAGAGGAACTTGTCCGGGTACTTCTCGACGAGCGTGTGGTTGCGCTCGATGGTGTTGAACCCATTATCGTAGAAGTCCGTGAGATAGGTGGACTGCAGGATCGCCTTGTCCACGTGACCCACCTCGAAGAGGTCGTGCATGATGTCCTCTTCGGTGTACTTGCGGTACTTCTCGAAGGTCCAGGTATACTCATCGGGGCTCAGGTTCGCGTGGTAGTCGTAGAAACACTTAATAAAGCCCTCGCCGTACTTGTTCGTGGTGTTCTCCGGGCTCGCGTCCCAGAAGTGGAGGTGCTCGTCCACCACGAAATACTTTTCGCCGTCTTTCTCGTACAAGGTATCTTCCTTTCCCTACGAAGACACATGGGTATGTGCTTGATCTTTTATCGTTTTACCCGAAGGTTTTACCCAAAGCTATCCCGCCGGAGCCACCTCCTATCGTGCTCTATTGGCCGAGCGGTTCTGCGAGCGGACACCCCTGTCCCTCTTGCATCTCGTGGGTGGAGAATAATTCGTCGTGAGTTTACAAGCAAGGCACAAGCCCTAGCTTTTCCAACGATGTAGGAAAAAATTCGGGTTCCGGTTGCGGCTGGTGCCGGCGCGGAGTAAATTCGATTACACGGTGGCCGGTATCGCTCGTGAATACTGGGCGGTCTAATGGGGCAGGAGAGTGGCGCGTAGTGAGACTTGAGCGCAGGTTGGACGTGTTGGACGGGCGCGCACCGGACGGCGACGGCGGCGCGAAGTTCGGGAGCATCCGGCGGGTGTTCAGGATTCTAGACCTCGTCAGCCGGCGGGAGGGTCTGACGGCGAAGCTGTTGGCGAGAGAGCTCGGTGTGAGCCTCTCCACCTGCTACTATCTGATCAACATCCTCATCGAAGAGGATTATCTGGAGAAGAACCCGGCGCGCAAGGGATACAGGATCGGGGCCGCCATCTCCGTCCTGCACGAGCGGCGCTCCGGGGCGGATCTCGGCGCCACGGCGGAGCCTGTGCTTGAAGAGTTGGCGCAGCGTTCCGGCCGACACGCCTACCTAGGGGTGTTGTCGGACGGGGCCGTCACGGTGTCCGAGGTCAAGTCTCCGTGCAAGAGCCCGCCGGTGGGTCTGGTGCGTGGGTTTCACGGCGCGTCTCACGCTCTGGCTCTCGGCAAGGTGCTTATAGCCGGAACCGGCGCCGAGGGCGCGACAGATTATGCTGAGGATTTCGGGCTGGAGCAATTTACGTCGCGCACCATCGTCCAGCCCGCGCTATTTAAAGTTCACCTGGATAGAATTCGGGTGGAGGGCGTCGCGACGGACGTGGAGGAGTTCGAGGAGAACCTGTGCTGCGTAGCCGCCCCGATACTGGGTCCCAGCGGGACGTTTGAAGGTGCGGTCGGCGTGTCCACCTCTGCCCGGCGCTACGCGAGCGAGGCGGGGACCATGATCGAACTGGTCCGTTGGGCGGCCGACGAGACCTCGACTCTGTTGCGCAAAGGAGACGTGTAAACAGTAGCGATGGGACTTCGAGAAGGGGAGCCGAAGATGCCAGACGATGATGGAGAGCCGCTGAGGGACGCGCCAACACTGTCGGTTTCAGTTGTGTAGGGCGAGGCTGAGGCGGGAATAACCGAACCCGTTTGTTGTGAGAGACGAGATACCGAAAGGAACCGTGCAATGAGCGCTACGTACATCCACACCTGCTACCGCATACTGGATCCCGAGAAGAGCAAGGACTTCTACGTCGACAAGCTCGGCATGAAGCTCGTCGGGGAGATGCACTTCGACACGGCGGCGAACTACTTCTTCGCCATGGAGGCCGACGCCTCGCAGCCGATGCTGGAGCTAACGCACAATCACGATCAGACCGAGCCCTACGACGTGGGGAACGGCTACTCGCACGTGGCCTTCACTGTAGACGACCTGGAAGGTACGGTCTCGAAGCTGGAGGAGGCCGGGGTCGAAGTCGCGCTAGCGCCCAAGACAATGACCGTCGAAGGACACGACTACCGCATCGCGTTCGTGGTAGACCCGGACGGCTACCGCATAGAGCTCATCGAGCGCGGCACGATGAAAGTCGGCGAGATCATCCAGTAACCGCCGCAGGTCGCAGGCGCGATGGTAACAGCGGAGGACCGTACAGAGTTCGTATGACGCTCTTTCGAGCCTGCGGTATAATTCGCGCCCGAAACAAGCCGACGTAGCTCAGCAGGTAGAGCAGCTCACTCGTAATGAGCAGGTCAGCGGTTCGAGTCCGCTCGTCGGCTCTCTTTTTTCCCTTATAGGTAAGCCAAATACTCAGCAAAGGTCGAGCCCCTGGAGACGCTCCAAAGGCTCGACTACATCACCTCTACATCACTGCGATGGGTTAGGGATTGTCGTTGTCCCGAGCGTCGAAGCGATAACCTTTATACTCGTGTTTCTCTCGCAGCATGTCGAGAATCTCTGACTGAGAGTGCTGCTTCACCCGCCCTATTTCGAGCGTAGCCTGCTGGAGATTTATGGTTTGCAGCTCGCTGCTGGTGAGGCCGCCTTGCTCTGTCGTCTCGATGCGGAAGATCTTTGGCGGTTTTCCTGCTTCGTCTTCGTACAGCTCGTAGAGCACTTCTTTGTCTCTGTGTTCGATGGTGATCCTCACGCCTCCCCTTTCCGTGGACTAGAGACTGCTAGGACTCGTCCGCGAGGATATCACCCATAGCGTCGGCGGTGCGACGGGCGGATGCGTCGTAATGATGAGTGTAGCGCTGGAGCGTGAATGCGGCGGTGGCGTGTCCGGCGAGCGCCTGGAGGTCTCTTATCGGCTCGCCGCGTTGGGCGAGTAGTGATAGGCAAGAGTGCCGTAGATCGTGGAAGCGGATAGTCGGGAGCCCAGCGCGTTTGAGTAGAGGCTTGTATGAGCGGTTGACTACGTTCTGAGCGTCGAGGGGACCGCCGGTCCTGTTGGTAAACACGAGGCCGCTGTCGGACCATAGGGAGCCCGCCTGGAGCCTCTCCTCTGTTTGTGCCTTCCGATGGCTACGGAGAGCGCTGACGGCTCGCTGAGGGAGCCCTACGGTGCGGCGTGATGCGTTCTTCGGCTCGGAGAATTCGAGTGTCCCGGACCTGTCGCCGTCCCGACGGACGCGCTGCAACTGGCGGCTCACCCGGAGCGTACCGGCTTCGAGGTCTATGTCCGACCACTTGAGCCCCAACGCCTCACCCTGCCGGAGCCCGGCCATGAGACAGAGGACGTAGAGGGCTTCGTAGCGGTCCCCGCGCGCGGCTTCGAGGAAGGTCCGCGCCTGCTGTGTGTCGAGCGGCTCTATCTCCTGCTGGCGGACTTTCGGCTTGTTGGCGTGGGCGGCCGGGTTGCGGGGGATGAGATCGCTGCGCACCGCCTCCTCTAGCGCGGCGTGCAGGACCGCGTGGACCCGGCGCACGCTGGACGGGGCGAGCCCCGCGCCCGCGGGTTTGTCCCGGAGCAGATCGGCGTAGAGCTTATCAACGTGCGC
>CALMWA010000121.1 GCA_937873125.1 uncultured Actinomycetes bacterium
GCCACCAGGGCCGCGATGCCCCCGGCGCGGATGGAATCCTGGCCGAGGCTCGGGCCAACCGTCCGCTCTTCCACGATCGTCAGGTCGGCCGGCAGCGCGCCGGCGCGCAGCAGCACCGACAAATTGTTGGCGCTCTCGACCGTGAAGTTGCCTTCGATCTGTCTGGTGCCGCCCGGGATGGCGCCGCGGATCACCGGCGCGGTGATGAACTTGTCGTCCAGCACGATCGCGAACCGGCGGCCGACATTCTTCGCCGTGACATCGGCGAAAATCCCGCCGCCGCGCGCATTGAAGCGGAACGTGACGATCGGCTGGTTGGTCTGCTGGTCGAAGCCGGGCTGCGAGTCGGCGAGGTCGTCGCCGGACAGGAGCGCACGCGATTCCACCAAAATCGGAGGCTCGTCGCCGTTCGCCGACTCGACCAGCTGGCACCCCGGGGGCGGCGTGGAGGGGTCCGCATTGGCCTCGGCGCATTCCATATGGAAGGTCATGCGCGCCGTCTGACCGAGGATCTCCTTGAGCTGCGACGTGTCCTCCAGTCCCGGCACCTGCACCAGGATGCGTTCGCTGCCTTCGGCCTGAATGGAGGGCTCGGTCGTGCCGAGTGCATTGAGGCGGCGGTCCAGCACCTGCACGCTCTGGGTGACGGCGGAACGCATCCGCGCCTCGATGCCCGCATCCACCAGCGCAGCCGTGATCCGGCCGTTCGCCTCGTCGAGGGTCACTTCGCTCAGCGCGCCTTGCCCAAATATGCCGGACTGGATCGGCGCGGCAAGCGGCTGCAGCGCTTCCAGAGCCCGCTGGCGGTCGGCCGGGTCGCGCAGCGTGAAGCTGACGCTCTGGCCGCGGGCGCTCAGGCCCTGATAGCCGATGCGGGCGTCGCGCAGGGTTTGCCGGATATCGCCGGTCAGCGTCTGCAGCCGGTCCTGCACCAGGCTCTGGCGGTCCACCTCCAGCAGGAGATGCGCGCCGCCGCGCAGGTCGAGACCCAGCACCAGCTGCCGCTTGGGCAGGAAAGAGGGCCAGGAGGCGACCGTCTCGGCGGAGAAGAAGTTCGGAAGGGTCGCGATTATCCCGCCGAGCACGACGAGAAGGATGAGCGCCGTCTTCCAGCGCTGAAAATGCAGCATGGCCTATCTTTCAGGATCGGGCGCTATGGCGTCTCGCCCGCCACCGGCTCTCCCTTTGTGCGAACCTCGGCGATGAGGCTGCGGATCGCACGAACCTTCACCCCATCGGCAATCTGCAGCTCGACCTCGTTGTCGTCGACCACCTTGGTCACCTTGCCGACGATGCCGCCGTTGGTGACCACGGTGTCGCCGCGACGCACCGCCTTCAGCATCTCCTCACGCCGCTTCTGCTGCTGCCGCTGTGGGCGCAGGATGAGAAAGTACATGATGACGAAGATGAGGACGAAGGGCACGTAGATCAGGTAGTTGAGCGGGCCGTAGGTGTCGCCGGTCCCCACGTCGTCGGGCATGTTGCCGTAGGGTAGGGTGCCGTCGATGATGCGGTCCGCGCCGACGACCCCGGCGTAGCCGACGTCTATGACGCGGGCGTCGAGGTTCAGGGCGAGGACGAAGCCGGCGGCGAGGGCGGCTAGGACGAAGAGGACCGGAGTGGGGAAGTTGGCCGTCTTCTCGACGCGCTCTCCGATGCCGAAGCGCATCAGGAGGGTGCGGACTAGCAGGTAGATCAGGGGCGGATACCACAAGAGCACCGCCTCATACGAATAACCCGCCCGGAAGAAGCCGTGCGACACCAGAAAACTCAGCAGCATCACGATGTCCAGGTTTCGCAGCGAGAACATCTTGTCCGTGCGGAGGAAGGCGAGGGCGAAGATGAGGGCCATCGGCCCCCAGACGAACCAGTAGTTGGCCTGTTTGCCGTAAGAGCCGTACTCGCCGCGGGCCATCTGCCAGCCGACCTGATCCCCGGTCCAAACGTACTCCACGACCCAGGTCTGATCGTCCACGCCGACGCGTGCGACCTCCTTGTTTCCGGCCTCCTCGTCCGGGACGCCGCCGACCATCCCGCTGCCCGGAACGCGGTAGTGGACGGTCCACTCGCCGTTCTCGTACTCGGTGTCGGTGCTGTAGCCGCCGTAGTCCGAGAGGAGATCCCGGACCCGCTCGTCGGCGGTCGCGATCTTTACCGCATCTTCTTCGGAGAGGCCCGGATAGGTGATGCCGTCGGCGTTCGGCGAACGCTTCGTCTTCGTTACCTCGCCGGAGGTGTCATCCACCGTGATCTTCGCCACCACGCTACCGGAGACCGTCTCCGTGAGCAATACGAGCCACGTATCCGTGGGCGCATCGTAGGTCGTCGAGGACTGAACCGTCGGCTTCTCCACGAGGTCCTGGACCTTCGGGGAGATCTCCGCCGCCTGCCGTGCCTCGAACTCGTTTGTCTTGGTACCGCCCTGAAGCCCGAGCGTAACCGAGAGCAGCGGCAGGAGTACCAACACGACCACGAGCGCGACGGAGCGCTTCACTGCGGCGCCTTCTCGGCCGGCTTGTTGATGGGCAGGAGGAGCATCAACGCCCATAGGAATGCGAGGAGTGTGTTGCGGGCCAGGAGGAGTTCCGGGCCGGGGGAGCGAAGGCTCAGGAGGTCCGAGTAATGGACCGGGAATATTTGAGTCGTTAGCCAGCAGGCGGCGAGAAAGAGCGTCGAGACGCCAAGTCCGGCCAGTCCCGGCGCGGCCAGAGGGATGAGGGGCAGAAGCCAGATCATGTACTGAGGTGACAGCACTTTGGAACCCAACATAAACGCCAGAACGAGCGCCGCCGCGTACCGGGGAAACAGCCCGGTGCCGAGCTCACCTGCCCTGTACCGGCGGTACATCACGAGCGCCGTGAGGCCGAGCAGCGCCGCCGTTACGGGCAGGCTGATGGAGCTTGCAAAGTCTGTTCCCCGACCCCTCGCCTCGAACGCGCCGAACTCGAAGACGATCTCCTGTATCCACCCGAGTTGCATCAGCACCGAAGCCCCGACGCTCTCCACCTGCAACCCCCGCTGCGCGTGATACGCGAAGCTCTCGGTGAACTGACCGCCGGCCAAGAGTATTGCCGGTACAAAAAAGAGCGCCACCACCGCGAAGAAGACGGCGAAACCGGAGACCGTATTCCTCCGCCGGACGAGAGCCAGCGGCAGCGTCGCCAGCGCCGGCACCAGCTTCGCCGCCGCCCCGAACCCGAGTAAGGCGTAGGCCAGAACCGTGGCCGCGCGTCCTCCGCTGCTGGCGCACAGCGCGGCCACCGCGAGCGTCAGGGCGACCAGCGCATCGTAGCGGGTAACGGCGACCGGGTAGAGCAGAACCGCTGCTGCGGCGAAGGTGACGGTGGGTACGAGCCACGTGGACTCGGACCAGACCCTGCGCGCCACGAGCGCCGTCAGGGCGAGCGCGGCGACGAGTACCAGCGCCATCTCGTTGGCGAAGAGCGTTATGTAGCCGGCGGTGGAGTCCGAGAAGAGCGCGGGCGGCACGAAGGCCGGGACACTCCCCGGCGGGTACTCGATAAAGAAGTCGCGGTAGGGTAGTTCGCCGCGCAGTACGGCCTCGCCGGTCTCCCGGTAGATGCGGAGGTCGTTCGAGCCCTCGCTCAGGTCCGGGGGAAGTCCCGCGAACCTGAAGAGCAGCAGCGCGTACATGATGGCTGCCAGCACGGCGAGCGGCGCCCAGAAGAGGAGCGCCCCACCGCGCCGCTTGGGTGTGTTCTTCCCGGTTACGAGGGCTCCTCTAGCTCCTGGCCGAACATCTCGGCGAAGGGTTCGACGCCCTCGGGGGCGCCGGTGGCGAGGACGGAGTCTCCGCCGCGCAGGACGTAGTTGTCTCGGGGCCGGTAGGTCCAGCGTCCGCCGCGGTTGATAGCGAGAGGGTACATGCTGGTCTCGGTCTCTAGTTCCAGGTCTTCGAGGCTCTTGCCATCGGCGGGGGAGCCGGGGGAGACGGTCAGCTTCATTACCAGCTCATCGGACTCGCCGACGGCGGCGGAGAGAACGGGGTGGACCTCTTCGCCCTTCTCGACGATCCAGACCATCTCCATCGCGCAGTCGGCGATCGTCTCGGAGGCTGTCGCCAGATGCAGCAGGCCGCGCAGTCTTGACGAGTCCTCGATGTGCCGGGCCGCGAGCAGGACCCACCTCTCCAGGCGATACCTCATCTCGTCCATCTCGTTCTCTATGGCTACGACCTCGCGGGCCAGCCCGGCGTCGTAGTAGAGGAGCGCCGAGTAGGCGAGGCCCACGGCGACCACCGAGAGGTTTTTCATCTCGATCAGGATGTCAACCGCCCGTTCCAACTCCGAGAGTGCGCCAGGCTCGGCCGACTCCGCGTCTTCGAGCGGCGCGGCTCCTGCCAGCTCCCGGACTTCCGCGACGCCTTCGGGCGGTCCTTGCATGAACAGCACGTCGCGCGCCCGCAGTACGTCGTCCGGTTCCGGGTCGAAGTTCCACTCGTCGTCGGATCGGATGGCGATAGGACGCATCCCGGTCTCTGTTGGAAGATCCACTTCTTCGAGGCTGCGGCCGTCCAGCATGCTCTCGGCATGAATGCGGACCCTGGAGGGGATCTCCTCGGCCTCCGGGATATCCTGTAACAGTTCCGGCGGGATTCCGAGCCGCTTCACCACGATCTTGGCTATGTCGTTGGCGGCGTTGCCGATCTTCTCTATGTCCTGCACCACCCCCAGGATGCCGGCCATCTGCTCGGCGTCGGTGGGACTGCGGGCCGCCAGCACGGCGAGTGAGCGCATGTCGAAGACGAGGTCGTTCAGGCGCTCTTCGAGTCTCGAAACCTCCTCGGAGATGTCCTCCGAATTGTAGAACAGGGCCGCGTAGGCAAGATCCACCATAAGCTCGGAGGTGTTCTTCGCCTCCGCGAGCATGTCCTTCAGGTTTCTAGGTCTCGTATCGCGCATGTGTCTACCCCAATCCGAATACTACAAGAGCGATTATAAGGCTCATGAACCCGAGCAGGTCCACCGCCGCCGTTATTATCGGGATGCCGTAGGTGTCCGGGTCGAGGCCGAGCCGGTAACTGACGGTCGAGCCATAGTACGCCGCGAGCACCGCCGCCGTCGTCGCTATCAGCCCCGCGAGCGCGCTGACGCCGAGCATCGCCAGAAAGCCGGGGCTGGCCTCCGGCGAGAACAACCACACCGCCAGAAAGTGCGAGGCTCCCCCGATAAACACGTACACGCCGGCGGCGAAGATGTAGGTGAGGGTGAAGTCCTTGAAGGCCGCGAGCTGTGGGATGCCGCGCGGAGCCAGGAGACCGAGATGCACTTTCGAGGAGAGCCGGCTGGAGAGGATGCCGCCGAGGGCGCCGCCCTCCTGAAGGAAGGCGGGAAGAAGTATTGAGAGCGCCAGCAGCGTCGTGAATTGTTCCTCGCGGTCCTGGAGAGCGACGCCGACCAGGATCGTCACCATCCCGGTCAGGGCTAATATCGGGAGCGACTCGGCCAGGATGCGCCGCAGGTTCGCCGCCCCGAGCCGGAACGCGATCCCGACGACCACGGCGGCGACCACGATGAGGATCGCGGCGAGCGCGTTGGAGAAGACCGGGATGCCGATCAGATACGTCGCCAGCACCAGGGAGGGCAGGGTGAGGATGTCGCCGGAGGCCGTGATCATGGGCGCCGCTATGTTGTCCATGTCCCACTCCCGCGCCACCGACAGGCGCGCGACGACGATGGTGATCCCGAGCAACAACAGCCCCGCCAGGAGACCACCAACCGTGGAGATGACGACGTAGTCGAAGACCGATAGCTCCGTCCTGACGCCGAGCACGTCGCAGAACCCGCGTGCCAGAAACGCGAGGAAGATGCCGGAGACGAACGAGAGCACCGCCGCGGCCTGCACGTTCTCGGCCAGCACGCCGCGCCGCAGGTTGAAGCTGAACAGGCCAGTCTGGATGGCGGTCGAGAGGCGGCTCCCCATCGCCCCGAAGATGGCCCCCCGCATCCCGATAGCCGCCGGGATGAGAACCGCGAGCCCGACTAGTTGGTCGAGCGTCTCGGTGATGCTCGCGAGGACGAGACCGGCGATCAACTCGCCGACGGAGGAGAGGAACAGCGCCGCGAAGCCCTGCCGCAGCGACTCTTTCTCTTCCGTCAGGTAACCGTAGACCGTCGGCCGGATGTGGGGCCTGTGGCGCAGCCGATGGCGCATGCCGCCCTCCCGGCCGCGCTCCAGGAACCTCTGTTTCTCTCGCTCGCTCACGGTAGGTTGTATAGCCGCTACAGAGGTTGTTGTAAAGCTGGATAGCCGGAGCATCCCCGGACTACCCTCCGGTAGACTACCGGGCAGACGTACGTTGGAATTTACGGACAGGAGAGAGCATGAGCAGGATGCGTGCCGTAGTCGTGGACCCGAGCGCCCCGCACCGGCTGGCGCTCTCCGAGGTGGACGAGCCTTCACCGGATTCTTCCGAGGCTCTAGTGCGAGTTGCGGCGGTCTCGCTCAACCGGGGCGAGGTGCGCCGGGCGATGACCGCCGACGAGCCCGGAGCGCGTCCCGGCTGGGACCTCTCCGGGACCGTAGTTCGTACCGCCGCCGATGGAACGGGACCAGCCGAAGGTGCGCGCGTCGTCGGTTTTCTGCCGTCCGGGGCGTGGGCGGAGTTGGCTGCCGTACCGACGAATGCGCTCGCCGAACTGCCGGACGGTGTCTCGTTCGAGCAGGCCTCCACGCTGCCCATCGCCGGGCTCACGGCGCTCTACGCTCTGGAGAAGGGCGGCGGACTAGTGGGGAAGCGTGTGCTGGTAACGGGCGCTTCGGGCGGCGCGGGACTCTTCGCGCTGGAGTTGGCGCGGCTGGCCGGGGCGCGGGTGGTGGCGCTGGTGCGGCGGGAGGAGCACGACGGGCTGGTCCGGGAGGCTGGCGCGCACGCGGTCGCAGTGGGGGAGGATGGCGAAGCGGCGCGGGGGTACGGACCTTACGGCCTTATACTTGAGTCCATCGGCGGCGCGGTGCTCGGCAACGCGCTCTCGATGCTCGCTCCAGAGGGAACCTGCGTCTCGTTCGGGGTCTCCGGCGGGGCGGAGTCCACCTTCGACGTGAGGAACTTCTTCTACGCGGGCGGGGCGGCGCTCTACGGGTTCATCATCTTCCACGAGGTGTTGGCGCAGCCGGCCTCGGAGGGGCTCGCGAGGCTGGTCCGCCTGGTAGACGAGGGTAGTCTGACGCCGCGAATCGAAGTCGTGGAGGACTGGACGGCGTTCGGGGCGGTCGCCGACCGGCTTATGCAGCGGGGCTTCACCGGCAAGGCGGTGCTGCGGGTCGGAGTATAGCCTGGGGCTTCTGTACGGATACGGCGGCGGATGCTTCCCGGAGAGCAAGCTGCGGTCCAGGCGCACAGGGAATATTCTCCGCGAGTGTAGTAGTTGAAGAGGAGCCCGGTCTCCGCCGTCAACTGCAGGGACCGGGCTGGCTTCCTAATCGAGATAGCGTGTTAGTTCTGCTCCCCGGCCAGGTCCTCGCGGACCTCTTCCTGCGCTTCCTCCGGTGGCTGGCCGCTTTCAACGCCGGCGTAAAGTACCGTGAGGATGACGGCCACGAGCCCCAGCGGCGCGAGCCACGCCGGGAGCTTGAGTCCCAGGGCGCGGTCGAGCGAGTACTTGCCGGGACCGTTTAGTATGAGGGCCGTGGCGGCGGCTATGTTGAGAACCGGCAACTCCGCGCCGCCTTCGGTCACCCAGATGGGCTTTCCCCAGTGAGCCTTCGTCGTCGCCATAGACATTGCGCCTATAACCCCGATAGGACCGAGCGGGTTGAGCAGACCCAGCAGGGTGAGCACGCCGCCCCCGAACTCCGAGAGACCCGCCATTACCGCCCAGGGCTTGCCGGGCTTGAGACCGAGCATCTCCATGAAACCGCTGGTCCCCTCCAGGCCGGGACCGTTGAAGGACCCGAACAATTTCTGCGCTCCGTGGCCCGCGAGAAGCCCTCCCAGAACCAACCTCAACAACAACGCCGCAAGATTACCCATACTTCTCTCCTGTCTTTGATCTAGTTTTGATCTGGTGTGCGAAACGTTTCTAGCTAACGGTGATCGGCTCTAGTCGGGCTTCTATCTCCTCTCTCCGGTCTTCGAGGAACGGTGGTAGCGAGAGACGCTCTCCGAGGTGAGCGGCGTCCTCATCGGTGGCGAATCCGGGACCGTCCGTGGCGATCTCGAAGAGCACCCCACCCGGCTCGCGGAAGTAGATGGACCGGAAGTAGTAGCGGTCTATCTGCGGCGTCACCCCGATCCCCGCCGCCCGGATGCGCTTGCGCCAGGCCTCGTGCTGCTCGTCGTCCGGCGCACGGAACGCAACGTGATGCACCCCGCCGCGTCCCAGGTGCGCCTGGGGAGCGTCCGGCCGCTCGATCAGGCGCACCACCGCCCCCGGCCCGCCCGGCCCGACCTCGAAGGTGTGGACCCGCGCCCCATCCTCCTCATACTCGCCCGACTTTCGGAAACCCAGCACCTCGGTCAGCACCCACGCGGTCGGGGCCGCGTCGCGCACCGTGAGGTCGAAGGCGCCGAGACCCCGGATTCCGAACTCCGCCGGAACGTCGCCCTTCTCCCACTGCCTCCCTCCTTCGACGACGGCGGAGCTGTCGTCGGCGAGCCGCAGCCGCTGCCCCTCCGGGTCGGTGAAACTGATGGACGAACGCCCGTCGCGGTCCTCTATGCCTCCGTGGGATACTCCCGCTTCCGAAAGCCGGGCCGCCCAGTACCCCAACGCGTCATCCCCCGTCACGCGCAGCTCGGTCGTAGAGACCTCGCCCGCGCCGGGATGGTTTGGGGCGACCCTCAACTGAGGCCAGTCGAAGAATGTAACCTCGGTACCCGCCCGGCCCAACTCGTCTCCGTAGAACAGGTGGTAGGCCGAGGTGTCGTCTTGATTCACGGTCTTCTTGACCAGCCTCATGCCCAGAGTCCCGGTGTAGAATCTCACGTTCTCCGCGGCCTCCGTCGTTACGGCCGTCATATGATGTAATCCGCCCAGTTCCATTTTCCTCTCTCCGTTCTTTTGGTAACCCTGCACATGTTGCTCTATCCTCGGCTCACCGCTGCTCTCTAGGTCGGGACCAGGGAACGCAACCCCGCGCTGATCCGCTCCTGAAGAATGCCCTGAACCCGGCGCTGGTAGTAATAGAAATCCACGTCCAGCGGGGCCAGCAGGGCGGCGGCTAGGTATTCGAGATCCAGGGTCTCGTCCAGATCCCCTTCCCTAACGGCTGCCCGCAGGAGCCCCAGCACCGTCCAGCGGCGCCAGTCGAAGGCGGGATGCGCGAACCGAGCCAGCCGGTCCGCGCCGCACAGAGGTTCGTTTCCGCCATAGAGCAGGTCCAGGTTCTCCTCCGTGAAACCGACGAGCCTGTCGAGAAAGCGATCGAGTTTCTCCAACGGTCCGCGACCGGCATCCCCGAGCAACCGCAGGGTCTCCTCCTGAAATCTCCGGGTCGGCTCGTCCAGCAGAGCCTGGCAGAGCAGACCCTTGTTTGGATACCTCCGGTACAGCGTGCCTTTCCCGACACCGGCGGCGCGGGCGATGTCCTCCATCGTCACCTGCGTTACGCCGTGCTCCTCGAACAACGCCCGCGCCGCCTCTACTACCTTTTGCCGGTTGCGCGCCGCATCCTTGCGCTCAGGTCCCGGAGGCAGCGCGCGTCCGGCCTGGTCCAACGACCAACCCGTAATGCCGGATCCCTCGCCTATCTTCCGCATTGCCGACTCCTGAATCCTTGACACTTGCAGTCTAACGCGCTATCTTCTCGTCGTAAAGTGGACGTGCGTCCATTTAACCACAAGATGACGAAAGGGGCAAGAGTGACAGTCAAAGTAGCGGTGATCTACTACAGTGCGACGGGCAACGTGCACGAGCTGGCGCAGGCTATAAAGGAGGGCGCGGAGGAGACTGGCGCGGAGGTACGTCTGCGGAAGGTACACGAGCTGGCGCCGGAGGAGGCCATAAAGAGCAACCAGGGCTGGTATGACCACGCTCTTATGACCGAGGACGTTCCAGAGGCGCAGCTAGAGGATCTGGAATGGGCCGATGCTTACGTCTTCGGTACGCCGACCAGGTTCGGCAACGTCTCGGCGCAGCTCAAGCAGTTCCTGGACACTACGGGCGGCCTGTGGTTCCAGGGCAAGCTCGCGGACAAGGTCGTCAGCGGCTTCACGAGCGCGCAGAACGCGCACGGCGGTCAGGAGTCTACGCTCCTCAGCATGTACACCGTGTTCATGCACTGGGGCGCTATCCTGGTCACGCCCGGTTACACGGACCCGGTGCTCTTCGAGTCCGGCGGCAACCCGTACGGCACGAGCAGCACTGACGGCGGTGAGGGCGGCCCCAGCGAGCAAGAGCTTGCCGCAGCCCGGTACCAGGGCAAGAGGATCGCCGAGAAAGCCGCGCTGCTCGCCGGGAGCAGGGTTTAGCGGAGGCCGAGGACTAAAGCACGCCACCAGTGTAGACTGGCGGCGTGGAGAGCGGAACGCACATATTCCTGCCGACCGAGCGCGTGCATTTCGGCGCGGGCAGTCTGCGGAAAATAGAAGACGAGGCCCGGTCGAAGGATCGGGCCTTCATCATCACCGGCCGCACGTTGAACGAGACGACGGATCTCATCCGGCGCGTCGAAACGATGCTCGGCGAGAAACACGCCGGCACTTACGCCGGCATAAGCCAGCACACGCCCGGCGGCGTCGTGGAGGAAGCCGCGGCCGAGGCGGAGATGGCGGCGGCGGACCTGCTCGTGAGCGTTGGGGGAGGTAGCGTGGTGGACGGCACGAAGGCCATCGCGCGGCAACTCGGCTATCCGGCCCAGGTGGCGGTCCCGACGACCCTCTCCGCCGCTGAATGGGCGCACCGCGTCGGCGTCACGGACGAGGCAACGAACAAGAAGAGCGGCTTCGCCGACCCGAGGGCCGTCCCTCCCGTGGTCATCCTGGACCCGGAGACGACGATCTTCACGCCGGAGAAGCTGTGGCTCTCGACCGGTATCCGGGCACTGGACCATGCGGTCGAAGGCTACCTCTACGGCGGTCCGCACCCTATCACCGACGTTACCGGCCTGGAGGCTGTCCGCCGTCTGTTGGATTACCTGCCGCGTTCCAAACAAGACCCCGATGACCTCGACGTGCGGCTGGAGCTACAACTCGCGGCCTGGCTCTCGTACTTCGGTCCGATGAACACGCCGATGGGCCTCTCGCACGAACTGGGACGCAGGCTCGGGGCGAGCTACGGCGTGCCGCACGGCGTAACGTCGTGTATCACCCTGGCCCCGAGCCTGGCTGTCACACGTGAGAGCATCCCGGAGGAGCGGTGGCGGCGGCTGGTCGAGGCTCTCGGTGGAGATCCGGCCGTGCGAACCGCGGTGCTCGTCGAGGGGCTGGGGCTGCCGGGCCGGTTGCGGGACGTGGGGGTGCCGGAGAAGGAAATCGAACGAATTGCGGACGAGTACGGGGAGCGGGAGACGGAGGCGCGGGAGATACTGCGCCGCGCCTGGTAGCTCCTCTCTGGCTGGTTCTTAGCCCCCGATGCGGGACTCTTCGAGATCGAGGTCGTGTTCTATGCGGCGCATGACTTCCGGGCTGATGTCGCCGGAGTTGCGGAGACCGAGTATCGTCTCCCGTTCGGCGGCGAGGAGTCCTCGCCGCCAGGAGCGCCAGGCGGAGGAGTCACCCCTGTACTCTTCGGTGGCGCCGCCGGCCTCGATCCCCGCGGCGTAACGCTGGATGCGCTGCTCGTAGGACTCGCGCATCTGCCGCCGGCTGTGCTCCGAGACCTGCTCGCCGGCTTCGGGATCTTTCAGCCTCTCCAGTGCGGCGCGGGCGGCTTGCAGGCGGGCTTCGAGCTCCATCAGCTTACCGGCCTCCTCGTCGCCTACGAGGCGCAGAGATTTTATGAGCGGCGGCAAGGTGAGTCCTTGCAAGACGAGGGTGGCGAGGATCACGCAGAAGGTGATGAAGAGAATGAGGTCGCGTCCCGGAAACGGGTCCCCGCCGTTGACCACCAGCGGCACGGCCAGGGCCGCCGCCAGGGAGACCCCGCCGCGCATGCCGCTCCATCCCATCACCAGCCGCTCCTGCCACGGCGCGCGCAGGTAACGGCTGCGCAGGAGCCGGTCGAAGACCGGGTGCATGTAAGGCATGGTGAAGAACCACAGCATCCGCGTCCCCACGACCGCCGCGTACACCAGCGTGGCGTACAGGAGCAGCGCGCTCCAGCCGGTGTTCTCGCTCACGCCCGCGACGATGGCGGGGAACTGCAGCCCGATCAGGATGAACAGCAGAGACTCTAGAATGAAAGTGAGCATCTCCCAGAAAGAGAGCGCCTGCAGCCGCGTGGACGCGGCGGAGAACAGCCTCGGGGCGTGCCAGCCCTGGTACAGGCCGTAGGCGACCACCGCCAGGATGCCCGACAGGTGGAGCACCTCCTCGGCCAGCACGTAGACCACGTAGGGGAGCAGGAGGGAGGTCATTATGAGGACGGAAGAGTCCGAGATGCGCGACCACACCGGCAGCACCAGCCGGGCGAAGATCAGGCCGACCAGAATACCGCCGCCGGCGGCTACCACGAAGTCGATGCCCGCGTCCACCACCGAGAACGAGCCGGTGACGACCGCCGTCACGGCGACCCGGTAGGCGACCAGGGCCGAGCCGTCGTTCACCAGGCTCTCGCCGCCCACGACCGTGCTCACGGTCCCCGGCACCCCCAGACGGCGGAAGATCGCCTCGGCCGCCACCGGGTCCGTAGGGGCCAGTATCGCGCCGAGAACGAACGCCGCCGCCCACGGCAGCCCGATCACGTAGTGCGCTGCCAGCGCCACGGCGAACATCGTCGCCAGCACGAGCCCGACGGCGAGCAGCGCGATGGGCCGCAGGTGGGCGCGCAGGTCGCGCGGCGAGGACGAGAACGCCGCCGAGTTCAGCAGCGGCGGCAGGAAGACCAGGAAGATGATCTCCGGGGCCAGCTCTATCTCCGGCAAGCCCGGCACGAGTCCGATCCCGACGCCTCCGAGCACCAGAAAGATCGGGTATGGCACCCGCACGGCCAACGCGAGTTGCGCCAGCGCCGCGACCGCCAGAAGAATCAGGATGAGGAATTCGATCTGGTTCACTACACCCTCAAATCTCCAGCCGGGATTCTTCGAGGTCCAGGTCGCGTTCGATGCGGTGCATGGCCTCGTCGCTGATGCGGCCCTCGTCGCGCAGGCGCACGAGGGTGAACCGCTGGGCGCTCAGCAACTTCAGCATCAGGCGCTGGTAGGACGAGGAGCGCTCCTCGATACCGTCCCGGTCGCCGTCCGCGTCCTCGTTCGAGCGGGCGGCGAAGCGATTGCGGCGGTAATTGTAGAGTCCGCGCACCCGCTCAGCGGTGTCCTCGCGCACCCACTCTTCTTCCACTAGATCCTCCAGGCGTTCGAGGGCGGCTTCGGCCACCCGGATTCGGCCCTCGATCTCTTCTCTTTCGCCGATGTGGTCGTCTTCTAGGCCGAGAGCCCGGATCAGGGTGGGCAACGAGAGTCCCTGCACGACGAGCGTAGCCAGGATCACGCCGTAGGTCAGGAAGATGATGAGATCGCGTCCGGCGAACTCCGCGCCCGATTGCGTTTGTAGCGGCAAGGCCAGGGCAGCGGCCAGCGAGATCACACCTCGCATCCCCGTCCACGCTATGATCGTGACGGCCCTCGGAGATGGCGACGGGTCCGCCTCACGTATCCTCCTGCTAACCCAGCGTGGAACATACGTCGCCGGGAACACCCAGAACATACGAACCAGGATCACGGTGAGGCTGACGAGTACCGCGTACATCGCCAACTGGAACAGCGTGTACTCGCTCAACCCGCCGATTACCGTCCTCAATTGGAGTCCGATCAGGACGAAGATCAAACCGTTCAGAAGGAACGTGACCAACTCCCAAACCGAATACCCCTGAAGCCGCGTCCCGGACGAGACGATATACGGGGCCCTGCGGCCGAGGTACAGCCCCGTGGCGACCACCGCCAGGACGCCGGAGAGGTGCAACTCTCCTGGCAGGCCGAGCAGGTCGTGCCACAGATACGGCGGCAACTCCTCGGCCAGCAAGTACGCCATAAACGGCGTCAGCAGCGAGACGGTGTTCTGGATCGACGGGTCGTCCAAGAGCCTGCGCCGCGTCCAGATCACGATCCACCCGACCGCGAGCCCGAACACCACCCCGCCGGCCGCTCCGACGATGAACTGCAAGCCCGCCGCCCAGAACGAGAACGCGCCCGTCAACACGGCGGCCACGGCGATGCGGTAGGCGACG